>JAEZBU010000006.1 GCA_023426855.1 Pseudomonadota bacterium
AATGCTGCGAAAAAGATTCATTCCGATTTCACACGAATGGTGATATGCGCGAAGCGCGCTGCACGGAGCAGTGCGCTTAACTGCAGGACAATTGCCATGAGCAAATCACTCGCCGAGTTTATCGGAACCTTCACGCTTGTGTTCTTCGGATGCGGCGCCGCCGTCATTGCCGGAATGGGTGCCGGACCGACTGCAATCGACATCCTTGGAATTTCATTCGCGTTTGGACTGGCGATCGTCGCAATGGCCTATGGCATCGGCCCGATTTCCGGTTGCCACGTTAATCCGGCCGTCAGTTTTGGCGTACTGCTTGCCGGTCGCATGACGATCGGTGATTTCATCAAATACGTTATTGCGCAATGCCTCGGCGCAATTGCCGGCGCAGCGGTTCTTTATGTCATTCTTTCCGGAAAGGCTTCCGGCTGGAATGGCGGATTGGGCCAGAATGGCTGGGGCGCTGGTTATCTCGGCGAATACAATCTGCTTTCGGCATTTGTATTTGAAGTCGTCGCCACATTCCTGTTTCTGGTCTGCATTCTCGGTGTGACGCAGCGCGGCAGCCCGGCGCATCTGGCTGGTCTGGCAATCGGCCTGACGCTGGTCGCGATCCATATCGTCGGTATCAACGTCACCGGCGTTTCCGTCAATCCGGCGCGCTCGCTTGGCCCGGCGCTTGTCGGCGCAGGCGACAATCCGGGTGCGCTCGCGCAACTGTGGTTGTTCCTTGTTGCGCCGATGATCGGCGCTGCCGCCGCGGGTATTCTATTCAGGCCGCGCGCGCTGCTGTCGGCTGAACCTGCCTGACGCAATATCCGCTCACGCCGAGCGGGCACGTTTCGATTTGCCACTGGCCGCAGCGCGACGCGCGGCGGCCAGTGCGTTTCTACCCCAAATCATCGCCTCGTCCGGATCATCCCACAGACATTCCGGTGCCCTGCGATAAGACGCGATCACGGTCACACCCTTGCTGGTCTCATACGCGAACGCATCCAGCTCCTCGGCCTCGAACGCGGCGCGATTTTGCTCGTCGACCTTCAGGTGCAGCACATCGTCCGCGACGAGGCCGAACATCAAGCCGTCGCAATAGACACCGGCGCCGCCGAACATCCGGCGCACGCTGATTTGCCCCAGCGCCGCGAATTGATCCTTCAGCATATCGAGGAAGCCCGATGTCGTCGTCATCACGGGCCCTCGACGAACTCAGAACGAGCTGCCCGGCTGGGTCAGGAATTCGGTTTCTTCCGGCGACGACTGGCGTCCCAACACCTCGTTACGGTGCGGAAAGCGGCCGAACCGTGCAATGATGTCCCGGTGCGCAATGGCGTAGCGGGTGTATTCTTCATCCCCGAGGCTGGAGAACAGTTCGACGGACTTGTCCTGATCGGCCAGCTTTTCGCTGTGCTCGAACGGCAAAAACATGAACGCAGATTCGTGCAGGCCGTAGTCCTTGCCGAAGCCGCGATCGAGCGCGCCCGTGGCGATCGCACGGGCAACCGGGTCCGCCGCGAACGCCTTCGGTGAGCCGCGAAACATATTGCGCGAGAACTGATCCAGCACGATGACCGCCGCCAGCGCGCGGCGCGAATTGGTCAATTGATCCTCGGCCGGAGCAGCCGCGATCTTTTCGTAAAGCTCCGTGAAGCGGTCGCGAATGAGCGCGTCGGTGCCATCGCTTTTTTCGAACCAAGCGGCCTTATCCAGCTCGCCGAACCAGAACGAGAGCACCTCATCGACCCACGCCGGATCGCCCACCGTAGATGCTGAATCTGCGGCCATCTTTGCCTCCTGATACGTGTGCGGATATGAGCCCGTGCGAGAAGACGGACGTCTCAGACCTTCATCGCTTCCAGCTTCTCCTTGGAAGCCGGCGTGATCGCAACGGAAACGCCGCAGCCACAGGCGCTCTGCTGGTTGGGATTGTTGAAGACGAACTGCGCCGACAGCTTGTCGATCACATAGTCCATCTCGGTGCCGAGCAGGAACAGCACAGCCTTCGGCTCGATCAGAACCTTGACGCCCTTATCCTCGACCACTTCGTCGAGCGGTTCCTGGCTCTCGGCCCAGGACATCGTGTATTCCATGCCGGCGCAGCCCGCGTTCTTGACGCCGACCCGCAGCGCTACGACGCCAGGACGTGACGCCATGATCTGCCGCACGCGCTCAGCAGCGGCGTCGGTCAGTGTCATTACCTTAGGCTTCGGTCGTAGGGTCGCCATGACTTGTTCGCTCTGCGTTAAGTCCCGGATACCTGATATATAACCTGCTTCGCGGCGATTGCGAGCCTGCCTGGCGCAGGGCTGCTAGAACATGTTCAACGCGAGCTTGGCCTCATCGCTCATGCGGTCCTTGTCCCAAGGCGGATCGAACGTCAGTTCGACGCTGGCGCCGCTGACGCCGGGCACAGTGGAAACCGCATCTTCCACCCACCTGGGCATTTCGCCCGCCACCGGACAGCCGGGAGCAGTCAGCGTCATCTGGATGGATACATGGCGGCTGTCATCCACGTCGATCTTGTAGATCAGGCCCAACTCGTAGATATCGCTCGGAATTTCCGGATCATACACGGTCTTGAGCGCGGTGATGATGTCCGCGGTCAACCTCTCCAGTTCTTCAGCTGACAAGCTCGATCCTTCCACGGGCGTACCGCCCTGGGCAACCGTCAGCGGCACGCTGTCGGCCACCTCCGGCGACGCGCCGGGCTCGCTATCCATGATCACGTGGTCCTGGTGCTTCTCGTCCATCGCGCGACGTCCAACTCCTCAGGCGAAGAACTCGTGGGCGCGGATCAACGCATCAGCAAGCGCATCGACCTCCGCCTTCGTGTTGTATACCCCAAAAGAGGCACGTGTCAGCGCCGGAACGCCGAAACGGTCCATCAGTGGCTGAGCGCAGTGATGGCCAGCGCGAACCGCAATCCCTGAGCGGTCGATGATCGTCGAGACGTCGTGAGGATGCAGGTCCTCGACGCTGAACGATACGATCGCACTCTTATCCGACGTGGTGCCGTACACTTTCAGCCAGTTCAGCTCAGACAGCCGCTGCTGGGCGTAGCGGGTCAACTCGTGCTCGTGCGCGGCGATATCATCGCGGCCGATCTGCATCATATAGTTGAGGGCCGCACCAAGCCCAATCGCCTCGACGATCGGAGGCGTGCCGGCCTCGAACCTGTTCGGCACCTGGCCGTAGGTGATCTTATCGACAGCGACGCTCTCGATCATCGAGCCGCCGCCCAGGAATGGGGGCAGTTTCTCCAGCAGCGCCTTCTTGCCATACAGCACGCCGATGCCCGTCGGCCCGTAGACCTTGTGGCCGGTGAACACGTAGTAATCGCAATCGATATCGACGACGTCGACCGGCAGATGCACCGCACCCTGCGATCCATCGATCAGCACGGTGATGCCGCGCTCATGCGCAATCCGGCAGACCTCCTTCACCGGCACCACCGTACCAGTGACGTTCGACACATGCGCCAACGCTACCATCTTGGTGCGGGGCGTCAGCAGCCGCTCGAACTCTTCGATCAGGAACTCGCCGCTGTCGGAGATCGGCACCCACTTCAGCACCGCGCCCTTGCGCTCGCGCAGGAAGTGCCACGGCACGATGTTGGAGTGGTGCTCCATGATCGAGAGCACGATCTCGTCGCCTTCCTGGATGTTGTCCATACCCCAGGCATACGACACCAGGTTGATCGCCTCGGTGGCATTCTTGGCGAAGATGATCTCATCCGTCGAGGCGGCATTGAGGAAGCGGCGCGTGATCTCGCGCGCGTCCTCGTACTTCTGGGTCGCGGTGTTCGACAGCAGATGAATGCCGCGATGCACGTTGGCGTATTCGAAACGCTGCACATGATCCATCGCCTCGATCACCGACTGCGGCTTCTGCGCCGACGCCGCGTTATCGAGGTAGACGAGCGGTTTGCCGTAAACTTCACGGAACAGGATCGGGAAGTCGGCACGAATGCGCTCGACGTCGAACGCCTGCCCGAGAGCCGGTTTCAGGTTTGCCGCAGTTTGTGTCAACGCATCGTCCGGCTCCATTGAGCCGTTCCCTGTTCAGCCGACCCGACGATCCATCCAGTCGCGCGCCGATTGCTTCAGCGCCTCTTGGATCGCCTCGTCCTCGACCTTCTCGATTGCCTCGCCGACGAAAGACTCGATCAGCAGCGCACGCGCTTCAGCTTCCGGAATCCCGCGCGACATACAATAGAAAATCATCGTCGGATCGATCTCGGCGACGGTCGAGCCGTGGCCGCAGACCACGTCGTCGGCGTAGATTTCCAGCTCCGGCTTGCTGTCGAACTCGCAATCCGGTGACAGCATCAGTGCCTGCGCCATCTGCTTGCCGTCGGTCTTCTGCGCATCCTGCCGCACGATGACCTTGCCCTGGAAGATGCCGCGCGCGCGGTTATCCAGAACGCCCTTGTACAGTTCGCGGCTTTCGCAGCCCGGCACCGCGTGATCGACCACCAGCGTGGTATCGACGTGCTCGCTGCCTTGCACCAGGAACGCGCCCGAGCAATCGAGCTTGCTGTCTTCGCCGTTGAAGGTGACGAAGATCTGGTTGCGGGTCAGCCCGGTGCCGACCGTGAACTGGAACGCGCGATAGCTGGCATCGGCGCCGATACCCGCGTTGCAGCCCGACAGATGCACGGCCTTGCCGGTGTCGATCACCGACTTGATGTGCGTTACGGCTGCCTCATCGGCGACCACGATGTCGGTCTGGGTATTGGACTGGACATTCTCTGAGGCACCATCCAACGCCACGAATGCCTCGATCAGCGTCACCTTCGCGCCCTTGCCAACGCTGACGACGTTGCGGGTGGTAATCGCCTTCTCGTCCTGGCCCGTGCGCGCGAAGACAAGTAGGATCGGCCGTTCGACCGTCACGCCATCGGCGACGCGGACCACCGCACCGTCCGTTGCGAATGCCGTATTCAACGCCGACAGCGCATCGTCCTGACGCGGCAGGCGAATGAGGTTCTCGCCGACCTTGTCCTGTGCATCGGCCAGCGCTTCGCCCAACGCCTTGATATCGACGCCATCAGCGCCGGAAACACGCGACAACGCCTTGTTCCAGGCGCCGTTGACGAACACCACGCGCACGGCATCAATTGCCGCCAGCGGTCCGAGCGCCTTTTCAAGCGCTTCGACGCTGGTCGCCGCAGCCGCGCCGACAGCCGGGGCCAGCGCTTCCTTCATCAGGCCGCGCAGGTCGGTGTACTTCCATTCCTCGACGCGCCGATGCGGCAAGCCGAGTGCCGCAAACGTGCCGATCGCACGGCGGCGCTGCTCGCGCACGGAGTTGCCGCCGGGCAGACGGCTTTCGACAGCCGTAAAGGCTTCCGTCAGGCCCGTTTCGGCCTTGGTCTTTGCCACACTCACGTTCATCTGGCTCATAACCTCCGCGCTCACGCCGCTTCCGAGACGAACTCGGCGTAGCCGGTCTTCTCGAGTTCGAGCGCGAGCTCCTTGCCGCCGGTCCGCTGGATGCGGCCCTTCGCAAGCACGTGCACCTTGTCCGGCACGATGTAGTTCAGCAGCCGCTGATAGTGCGTGATGACCAGCATGGCGCGATCCGGGCCACGCAGCGCATTCACACCTTCCGAAACAATCCTGAGCGCGTCGATGTCGAGGCCGGAGTCGGTCTCGTCGAGCACGCACATGGACGGCTCCAGCAGCGCCATCTGCAGGATTTCCGAGCGCTTCTTCTCGCCGCCGGAAAAGCCGACGTTGACCGGGCGCTTCAGCATCTCGACGTCGAAGTTCAGTTTCGCCGCCTTCTCGCGCACCAGCTTCATGAATTCCGGCGTCGTCAATTCCGCCTCACCGCGCTTCTTGCGGGTGGCGTTGAGCGCGGTGCGCAGGAACGTCAGTCCTGCGACACCGGGAATTTCCATTGGATACTGGAAGGCCAAAAACACCCCTCTGGCGGCGCGCTCGTCAGGCTCCATTTCGAGGATGCTTTCGCCATTCCAGAGAATGTCACCCTCAGTGACTTCGTAGTCGTCGCGTCCGGCGAGCACGTAGGCGAGCGTGGACTTGCCCGAGCCGTTCGGACCCATGATGGCGTGCACCTCACCCTTAGGCACGATGAGGTCGACACCCTTGAGGATCATGGTGTCTTCGT
>JAEZBU010000050.1 GCA_023426855.1 Pseudomonadota bacterium
CGCAGCTTGGAAGCCGGCGTCGAAACTTTCGGCCGCTTGCGCATCTGCGCATTGCGGATGCGGGTCAGCATATCGCCGAGGGGATCATTGATAATCATCTCGACCGCTCCTTACCAGCTCGCCTTGGTCATGCCAGGGATCAGCCCCTGCGACGCCAGCTCACGAAGCTGGTTACGGCACATGCGGATCTTGCGATAGTAGCCACGCGCGCGGCCGGTCACTTCGCAACGATTGCGAATGCGAACCTTCGACGAGTTGCGCGGCATCTCAGCCAGCTTCACGCTCGCCTGCATGCGCTCGGTCAGCGACTTCGACGTGTCCTTCGACAGCGCCTTCAGCTTCGCCCGACGCTCGGCGTGCTGAGCCACCAGCTTGCGCCGGCGGTTGTTCTTCTCGACTGAACTTGTCTTTGCCATGTTGTCCTCCAAGAGCCTTTCGGCGTGATGGGCCGAGGTCCCTTAGCTACGGAAAGGAAAATTGAAGCCGCGAAGCAGTTCGCGGGCCTCATCATCGGTCTGCGCCGAAGTGCAGACGATTACGTCCATGCCCCAGATCTCGTCGACCTTGTCGTAGTCGATCTCGGGGAACACGATGTGCTCCTTCAAGCCCATGGCGTAGTTGCCACGACCATCGAAGCTCTTCGGGTTCAGGCCGCGGAAGTCTTTCACGCGCGGCAGCGCGATCGTGATCAGGCGGTCCAGGAATTCATACATGCGATCGCCGCGCAGCGTTACCTTGGCGCCAAGCGTCATGCCTTCGCGGACCTTGTAGGTCGCGATCGACTTGCGCGCGCGCGTCTGAATCGGCTTCTGACCCGAAATCAGCGCCAGATCGCCCGTCGCGTTATCGACCTTCTTGCGATCGTTGACCGCTTCGCCGACGCCCATATTGAGCACGACTTTTTCGATCCGCGGGATCTGCATGACGTTCTGGTATTCGAACTTCGTCTTCAGAGCGTCGCGCACGACCTTTTCATAGTGCGACTTCAAGCGCGGCTTGTAGTCCGCAGGGCGCGTAAACGAGCGCAGCTCGCCCGAAGCGGCGACTGCCGGCTTCTCGGCCTTGCTCTTGCCCTTGGCGCCAGCGCCGGGGGCGCCCTTCGGCGCTTTTGACTTCTCAGCCATGATCTTACTTCCTCACCGGGATCAATTCACCGGAACGCTTCGCAAACCGCACCTTGGTGCCGTCCTCGAGCAGCTTGAAACCGACGCGGGTCGGCTTGCCATCAACCGGATCCTCAAGCGCGAGATTCGACAACTGGATCGGCGCCTCTTTCGAGATGATGCCACCATCCTGGTTTGCCGACTGACGCTGATGGCGGCGAACGATGTTCACGCCACGAACCAGTGCACGGCTCTCCTTGGGCATCACGGCGATGACTTCACCCTGCTTACCCTTGTCGCGGCCGGCGAGAACGATCACCCGGTCGCCTTTCTTGATTTTCAGCGACGGCATTACAGCACCTCCGGCGCCAGCGAAACGATCTTCATATGGTTCTTCGAACGCAGCTCGCGGGTGACCGGTCCGAAAATACGGGTTCCGACCGGTTCGCCCTGCGCGTTGATCAGAACGGCGGCGTTGCGATCGAAGCGGATCAGCGAGCCATCCGGACGGCGCACACCCTTGGCGGTGCGGACGATCACGGCCTTCATCACCTGGCCCTTCTTCACACGACCGCGCGGAATCGCTTCCTTCACGCTGACGACGATCGTATCGCCGACTGTCGCGAACCGGCGCTTGGACCCGCCAAGCACCTTAATGCACTGAACCCGACGCGCACCGGAATTGTCGGCGACATCGAGGTTGGTCTCCATCTGGATCATCGGAGCATTCCTTTCGGCTCAGACGTAGCCGCAGCAGCGGCCCATCCTTCCGCCCGCGGAGTGTATTTATAGTAGCGCGTCACGCCTTGGCTTCTTCCGCGACGACGTACCAGCGCTTGTTCTTCGAGACGGGACGCCCCTCCTCGATGCGCACGATATCGCCAACCTTGTGCGTGTTGGCTTCGTCATGCGCGTGATACTTCTTCGACCGCCGAACCGTCTTCTTGAACAGCGGGTGCATATAGCGGCGTTCGACTTCGACCACTATCGTCTTGTCGTTCTTGTCCGACACGACCACGCCCTGAAGGATGCGCTTCGGCATCTGTCTCTCCTCGAACCTTTAAGCCTGACCGGCCTGCTTCTGGCGCGCGATCGTCTTGATACGCGCGATGTCGCGGCGCACCTGGCGCACGCGCGACGTATTCTCCAGCTGGCCGGATGCCGCCTGGAAGCGCAGATTGAACTGCTCCTTCTTCAGCTTGACCAACTGATCGTCCAGCTGATCGGCCGTCAGGTCCCTGATTTCACCAGCCTTCATTCTTCAACCCTCTCGCAAACCACGCTGCTGCTGAGCCATCAGGCCAGGCGCGTGACAATCCTCGTTTTGATCGGCAGCTTCGCCGCGCCCAGAACGAGCGCCTCGCGCGCCAGCGCATCCGGCACGCCGTCGAGCTCGAACATGATCCGGCCCGGCTTCACCCGCGCCACCCACAGTTCCGGCGAACCCTTGCCGGATCCCATGCGGACTTCAGCAGGCTTCTTCGACACCGGAACGTCCGGGAAAATGCGGATCCAGACGCGGCCGGCACGCTTCATGTGACGCGTGATGGCACGGCGTGCGGCTTCGATCTGGCGCGCGGTGACGCGCTCCGGCTCGACTGCCTTCAGCCCGTGAGAGCCGAAGTTGAGCATCGTGCCGCCCTTGGCCTGGCCGTGAATACGGCCCTTGTGCGCCTTGCGGAACTTCGTACGTTTTGGTTGCAGCATCGTCGTCTTCCTCGAACCCGGGCGTCAGGCGCGCTCTGTCCGTTCACCGCGATCGCCACGATCGCCGCGTTCACGGTCGCCATCGCGACGACGGCCGCCGCCACCGCTTTCCTGCATGTCGAGGGCACGCCGTTCAGCGGCCATCGGGTCATGCTCCATGATCTCGCCCTTGTAGATCCACACCTTGATGCCGATGACACCGTATGCGGTCTGCGCAAGGCCGTAGCCGAAGTCCACGTCAGCGCGCAGCGTATGCAGCGGCACGCGGCCTTCGCGGTACCATTCCGTACGTGCGATTTCCGCACCACCGAGGCGGCCGGCGACGTTGATCCGGATGCCCTGTGCGCCGAGACGCAGCGCCGACTGAACAGCGCGCTTCATGGCGCGGCGGAACGCAACGCGGCGCTCCAGCTGCTGGGCGATGCCTTCAGCAACCAAGGTCGCATCGATCTCGGGCTTGCGCACTTCAACGATGTTGAGGTGCACTTCCGAAGAGGTCAGGCGCGACAGGCCAGAGCGCATCTTTTCGATGTCAGCGCCCTTCTTGCCGATCAGCACGCCCGGACGCGCCGTGTGCACAGTCACGCGGCACTTCTTATGCGGGCGCTCGATGACGACCTTCGAAATGCCAGCCTGACGCTGTTGCTTCAGGATCTGCTTGCGGATCGCCCGATCTTCATGCAGCAGACGGCCATACTCGGCGCGGCCCGCAAACCAACGGCTATCCCAGGTCCGATTGATGCCGACGCGAAGGCCGACGGGATTGACTTTGTGACCCATGCCTCAGGCCTCCTCTGCCCCGGCCGGTTCCGCCGCTTTCACCTCGCGAACGACGACGGTGATCTGCGAGAACGGCTTCATAATCTTACCGCTGCGGCCACGGCCACGCGCGTGGAACCGCTTCATGACCAGGTTCTTGCCGACGTAAGCCTCGGCGACGACGAGGTCGTCGACATCAAGACCATGGTTGTTCTCGGCGTTGGCAACAGCGGACATCACGCACTTGCGAACATCGGTCGCGATGCGCTTGTGCGAGAATTCGAGATCGGCCAGCGCAGTGTTGACCTTCTTGCCACGGATCAAGCCCGCAACCAGGTTCAACTTCTGCGGCGACACGCGCAGGTTTCTCGCGACGGCCTTAGCATCCGTCTCCGGGAGAGTGCGCTCACGCTTGGGCTTGCCCATAGTCTTCTTGCTCCTCGCGGGCTTATCTGCGCTGCGCCTTGCGGTCACCGCTGTGACCGTGGAAGGTGCGTGATGGCGCGAACTCGCCGAACTTGTGCCCGATCATGTCTTCATTGACCGACACAGGAATGTGCTTGTGGCCGTTGTAGACGCCGAACGTCAGGCCGACGAACTGCGGCAGTATGGTGGAACGGCGGCTCCAGATCTTGATGATCTCGTTGCGGCCGGACGAACGCACCTTCTCCGCCTTCTTCAGAAGGTAGCCGTCGACAAACGGGCCTTTCCAGACTGACCGTGACACGAATGGTCTCCTTCAATCCCGACTTACTTGCCCTTGTGGCGGCTGCGGATGATGAACTTATCGGTTGCTTTGTTCTTACGCGTGCGGAAGCCCTTGGTCGGCTTACCCCACGGCGTCGCCCAATGCTTACCGCCGTTGGTACGGCCGCCATTGGGATGATCGACCGGGTTCATGGTGATCGAGCGCACCGTCGGACGGATACCCAGCCAACGCTTGCGGCCGGCCTTGCCCACGACCTGGTTCGAGTGATCGGGGTTGGAAACCGCGCCCACCGTCGCCATGCACTCGGCGCGGACGCGACGCGTCTCACCCGAATTCAGCTTCAGGATCGCCCAACCAGCATCGCGGCCGACCAGCTGCACGTAAGACCCAGCCGAACGGGCGATCTGACCGCCGCGACCCGGCTTCAGCTCGACGTTGTGCACGATCGTGCCGACCGGCATGCCCGACAGCGGCATCGCGTTGCCCGGCTTGACGTCGACCTTCTCGCCGGAGACGACCGTGTCGCCAACTGCCAGACGCTGCGGCGCCAGAATGTAGGCAACCTCACCGTCCTCGTACTTGATCAGTGCGATGAACGCCGTGCGGTTCGGGTCATACTCCAGACGCTCGACGGTCGCCGGCAGATCGAACTTGCGGCGGCGGAAATCGATGCGGCGATAGTTGCGCTTATGACCACCACCGATGTGGCGCGTCGTAATGCGACCGTCGTTGTTGCGACCGCCCGTCTTGCTGATACCTTCGGTCAGCATCTTGACCGGCGCGCCCTTCCACAGCTGGCTGCGGTCGACGAGCACCAGATGCCGAAGTCCAGGCGATGTCGGACGGTATGTTTTGAGTGCCATCAGACTACTCCTTACAGGCCCGTCGTGACATCGATCGAGTGGCCTTCCTCGAGTGTCACGATAGCCCTTTTAATGTCGCTCTGGAGCGCACGGCGGCCGCGGAATTGCTTCAGCTTACCCTTGCGCACGATCGTGTTGACGGCCTTCACCTTGACATTGAAGAGCTGCTCAACAGCAGACTTGATGTCAACCTTGGTGGCCTCGGGCCGCACCTTGAAGACGACCTTGCCATACTCCGAAGCCGTCGTTGATTTCTCGGTGACGATCGGAGCGATGATGACGTCGTAGCTATCCAGCTTATTCATTTGAACCGCTCCTCCAGCGCCGTCACGGCCGCCTTCGTCAGCACCAGCTTGCGGCGGCGCAGGATGTCGTAGACGTTGATGCCCTGGACCGGCAGCACATCGATGTTCGGGATGTTGCGCGCAGCCCGTGCGAAAGCCGGCTCAAGCACCGCTCCGTCGATGATCAGAGCGTTCGACAGCTCCAGCTTACGGAACGCTTCCTTCATCGACTTGGTCTTGCCGTCAGCCGACGAAGCACTGTCCAGCACCACGATCTCGCCGGCCTTTGCCTTCGCCGAAAGCGCATGGCGCAGAGCAAGAGCGCGGACCTTCTTGGGCAGATCGACGGCATGGCTGCGCGGCTTGGGACCGAACGCCTTGCCGCCACCGCGGAACTGCGGCACCGACTTGTCGCCGTGCCGGGCGCCGCCGGTGCCCTTCTGCTTGTACATCTTCTTGCCGGTTACGTTCACTTCCGAGCGATCCTGAGCGTGATGCGTTCCCGCCATCCGCTTGAGCTGCTGGTAGCGAACCATACGGTGCAAGATGTCCTTGCGCGGCTCGAGGCCAAAAATGGCGTCATCGAGCTCGATCGAACCGGCCGAACCGGCTTCCAATGTCGTCACGTTAGCTTGCATGACGGTCAGCCCTCGTTAGCGGCGGCAACTTCGGCCGCTTTCTTGAACGCACCCGGTTTTGGCGCATCGGCCGGCAGCGCCTGCTTGACGGCGTCACGCACCATCACCCAGCCACCCTTGTGTCCGGGCACAGCGCCCTTGACCATCAGCAGGCCGCGTTCTGGATCGGTCTTGACGACCACCAGATTCTGCGTGGTGACACGCTCGCTACCCATATGGCCGGCCATCTTCTTGCCCTTGAACACCTTGCCGGGGTCCTGGCGCTGACCGGTCGAACCGTGGCTGCGGTGAGACAGCGACACGCCGTGCGTGGCGCGCAGACCGCCGAAGTTCCAGCGCTTCATGGCGCCCTGGAAACCCTTGCCCTGGTTGGTGCCGGTGACGTCGACGAGCTGGCCCGGGATGAAGTGATCGGCGGTCAGCTCAGAGCCGACGTCGATCAGATTGTCCGGGCTCACCCGAAACTCCACCACCTTGCGCTTCGGCTCTACCTTGGCGATGGCGAAGTTCTGGCGTTCGGCCTTCGTGACGTGTGTCGGCTTACGGCGACCAGCGCCGAGCTGAATTGCAGTGTAGCCGTTCTTCTCGGAGGTCCGATGAGCAACGACCTGGCAATTATCGACCTTGAGCACCGTCACAGGGATATGTTCGCCGGCGTCAGTGAAAACGCGCGTCATTCCGAGCTTCTGTGCGATCAATCCGGAGCGCATCGCGTGCGGTCCTTCCTTGTTCCGGGTCTTACGAGCAGCTCAAGGCCGCCGCAGAGGACCCCAATCCTCTAGAGCTTGATCTCGACGTCAACACCAGCAGCGAGGTCGAGCTTCATAAGTGCGTCCACGGTCTGCGGCGTCGGATCGACGATGTCGAGGAGCCGCTTATGCGTGCGCATTTCGAACTGTTCCCGGCTCTTCTTGTCGACGTGCGGAGACCGGTTCACGGTGAACCTCTCCTTGCGCGTCGGCAGCGGAATGGGTCCGCGCACTTCAGCGCCGGTTCGTTTCGCCGTATTCACGATCTCCCGCGTCGATGCATCGAGTACACGATGATCGAACGCTTTGAGCCGGATACGTATGTTTTGGCCGTTCATTGGTCCGGAAGCCCTCTGTTCTTCCCCGATCTCCCACCCGTCTGGCAGGAGATCGAGGAGGAAAACTCCTTACTCGACGATTTGTGTAACGACGCCGGCGCCGACGGTGCGGCCGCCTTCACGGATGGCGAAGCGCTGCTTCTCCTCCATCGCGATCGGCGTGATCAACTCAACGTCAACCGCGACGTTGTCGCCTGGCATAACCATCTCAGTGCCTTCTGGCAGCGTCACAATACCCGTCACGTCCGTCGTCCGGAAGTAGAACTGAGGACGGTAGTTCTTGAAGAACGGCGTATGACGGCCACCCTCGTCCTTGGTCAGGATGTAGGCCTCGGCCTTGAACTTCTTGTGCGGCTTAACAGAACCCGGCTTGGCCAGAACCTGACCACGCTCAACCGCTTCCTTGTCAACGCCACGCAGCAGGCAGCCGACGTTGTCGCCAGCCTCACCAGCGTCCAGCAACTTGCGGAACATCTCGACGCCCG
>JAEZBU010000089.1 GCA_023426855.1 Pseudomonadota bacterium
CCGTTCTGCGTGAAGGCAAAACCGGAAAGCTGCTCGCCGAAATATTCGACCATGTCGTTGCGCTCGAACTCGCCGTGCACGAGCACGTCGATGTCGATGTCCTCCTGGATGCGTATGGCCTTCTCGGTTTCCTTGCGCAGGAACGCGGTGTAGGCAGCATCGGAAAGCTCGCCGCGCTTGTTCGCTGCGCGGGCCTTGCGCACCTCGTCGGTCTGCGGGAACGAGCCGATGGTCGTGGTCGGGAATGCGGGCAGCCCGAAAGCGACACGCTGCTTGGCGCTGCGCTCCGCGAACGGATGTTGCCGCGCGAGATCCTTGTCGGAAACGGCGCTGAGCCGTGCTGCAACCGCGGGGTTGTGGATGCGGGCAGAAGAACCGCGCGCTTGCGCTGCCGCATCGCTGGCCGTGAAAGCAGCCTCAACCGCGGACCGACCTTTGGATGCCGCGATGGCGAGCGTCGCGACTTCGCCGAGTTTCTGCTTGGCAAAGGCCATCCAGCTTTTCAGTTCGGCATCGAGCTTCGTTTCGTGATCGAGATCGACCGGAGAGTGGATCAGCGAGCACGACGGCGCGATCTGGAGATTGCCGGCACCGCGCGCTTTCGTGGCGCGCTCGATGATCTCGAAGGCGCCCCACAGGTTTGTGCGCCAGACGTTGCGGCCGTCGATCACGCCTAGAGACAGCACACGATCGGCGGGCAGGGCGGCCAGCGCCTTATCGATTTCTTTCCAGCCGCGAACGCAATCCACGTGATGGCCCGCGACGTCCAGATCGGCCGCCACCGCAAGGTTGTCGCCGTAGCCACCGAAATAGCTCGCCAGCATGATCTTGGGCGCAACGGGCGCCAGGTTTTTGTACGCAAGCCGCAAGGCGCGACGCTGCGGCTGCGTCAGATCGAGCGCCAGAACCGGCTCATCCATTTGCACCCAATCGGCGCCCGCGGCCTTCAGTTCGGCCAGCAGTTCCGCGTAAACCGGCAGCAATCGATCGAGCAGCGACAACGTATCGAGACCTTCATCCTTTGCCTTACCGAGCATCAGGTAAGTCACCGGCCCGATCAGTACCGGACGGGTGTGGATGCCGAGAGCCTTGGCTTCGTTGAACTCGTCGCGTGCCTTGTGCGATGACAGCTTGAACGTCTGGTCGGCATGAAACTCCGGCACGATGTAGTGATAGTTGGTGTCGAACCACTTGGTCATTTCCATCGCGGGCGCCGAAGTCGCGCCGCGCGCCATCGCGAAATAGCGATCCAGCCCGACATCGCCCGCGCCTCCGGCGGCCTCCTCCATCGCACCGCGCGCGCTGCCGTTGGCATGCGTCGGGCGATCGAGTTCGGCACCCCGGAAGCGTGGCGGGATGGCGCCGACAGCGGCGCTCATGTCGAGCATCTGATCGTAGAAGGAAAAGTCGTTCGACGGGATTATCGTGATCCCCGCATCCTTCTGCAGCTTCCAATGGCGCGCGCGCAGTTCCGCGCCCACGCGCAGCAGTTCGGCCGCATCGATATTGCCCTTCCAGTAAGCCTCCGTCGCGAGCTTAAGTTCGCGCTTGGCTCCTATCCGAGGGAAACCCAGGTTGGCTGATTGTGTCATGGCGTACTTTCTCCGTTCAGGTTTTGAAGCGATGGCGAGGATCCGTCGCGGCGGGTGCGCGTCGGTGCAGGGCGATGAAGTCGAGAAGTTCGATGATCCGCGCCTGCGGGCGTGACGGCCCGGCAGGCAGCAGCGCACGCAGCCGCTGCGACAGGGCGTGAGCGGCAGCGGGGATGTCGGACGGACTGGGCGATATTGAAATCCAGGCAAGGACGAAGGCGTCCGGGTCCTCGATCAGGATTGGATCGAGAAACGCAGCTTGAATGGTGCGGTCGATATCGTGCGGAATGACGGCGCTGATGCGCGACGCAGGCTCCGGCTGAGCTGTTGCCGGCTCGGCAGGTTGCTGCGGACGCGTCAGTGTTTGACCGTCGCTATTGGCACGATCGGACCGCGATACACGTCGCGGCTGTGCCATGTCACATCACGCTGACGCGTTTTATCCGGGTGAAATGGTGTGATCGGTCGAAGGACCGACGCGCAAAGGCTTTGCCTGCAGCGTTCATGCTTCTGCCTCCGCCGACGCACCCCGACCGGCTTAAATGGGACCAAAGTCCGGCGGTAGGTCTCCTGGCTCGCGGGCACTGGCTGCTCGCCTTCCCGGGATTGGCAACGCCTTTCCCAGTGGCATGAAGAGCAGCCTTCACCGCTTACAGTTGCGGGGGCAGCTTCGGACTAGCAGGTGAGACCTGCGCACCGAATTCCCTATTATCCCCTTGCGGGGACCGTCGGCAAAGCTGCTGTAGCAAACGCGGTCCTGGCTGTCGAGGCGATTGCTCAATGGTTCTGGCGCGCAGGTCTGGTTGATGTCGACCGCGATCAGTGGTGCGTTGGCGTCCAGGGTGTAAAGGGATCGGGCAGGCCTGCCCATGCCTTGGAATCGACCTTACCGGACTTCGGCACCTGCATCAGGCAGCCATCCAGCGCCGCTGTGATCGCCTCGCGGTCCATATCCTTGGTGCCGATGAAGACGAGTTCCTGTCGCCGGTCGCCCCATAGCGCGTGCCAGTCTGTCTTGATGCGCGCGACCGTTTCGGTGTCGTCCGGCCAGTGCTGCGGCGGCACCGCGGCCCACCAGTATCCGGCCGGCTGATGACGGATCAATGTGCCGGCGTGGCTCAATTCGCCAACCCACTGTGGCCGCGTTGCCAGCCAGAAAAAGCCTTTCGCACGCACGACATTCGGCCACGATTGATCGAAAAATGCATAGAGCTTCGCCGGATCGAACGGCCGGCGTGCGCGATAAACGAAGCTGGTGATGCCGTATTCCTCGGTTTCCGGCGTGTGATCCTTGAAGCCGTTCAATTCCTTGTACCAGGTCGGATGCTTGTGGGCGGCCTCGAAGCTGAACCGCCCAGTATCGAGAATGGACTGCGGCGGCACACGGGCTTCGCTGGTCTCGATGATCTTCGCATCGGCGTTGAGGGCGCGGACGATCGTGCGGGCGGTGGCGATCTGGCTCGGCGTGGCGGCGTCGATTTTGTTGAGGATGATCACATCGGCGAACTCGATCTGTTCGACGAGCAGGCCGACGAGGGGGCGATCGTCCTGGTCGCCAAGCGATTGTCCGCGATCGGCGAGGAAATCTTCCGACGAATAGTCTTTGAGCAGATTGGCGGCATCGACCACCGTCACCATGGTATCCAGTCGCGCGACGTCCGACAGGCTATCGCCGTTCTCGTCGCGGAACTCGAACGTCGAGGCGACGGGCAGAGGCTCCGAAATCCCGGTGCTTTCGATCAGCAGATAGTCGAAGCGGCGCTCGGCGGCGAGCTTGCGCACCTCCTTCAGCAGGTCGTCGCGCAATGTGCAGCAGATGCAGCCATTGGACATTTCGACCAGGGCTTCATCGGTGCGCGACAGGTTGGCACCTCCGTCGCGCACCAGCTCGGCATCGATGTTGATTTCGCTCATGTCGTTGACGATCACCGCGACCTTGAGGCCCTCGCGGTTGTTCAGGATGTGATTGAGCAGCGTGGTCTTGCCGGCACCAAGGAAGCCGGACAGCACCGTCACCGGCAGGCGCGTGTCGGGCTTGGCGGGTTGTGCGGACAAGTGCTCTCTGAGTTCGGAATCCATCATTGAAGCTCCCTCTCGGCTGGTTGGGGAGTTTGTGTAATGTTATATCATAACATTCGTCAAGATGATCCGCGGCGTGGCGCCGTCTGATTGCCTGACGCTTTCCTCCTCACTTGGGTTGAACTCTGCACGTTTCGATATTCCATTCGCTGTCGCGCGCGATGATGCGGCCATAACAAGATTGTGACTGAGCTTCGTATCGAACCGTTTCTATTCTCCAGATCGAGCGGTGTTTCCGAGCCCCTGGGATCCAATGTGCGCGCCGGTTCCGATCAATGGTGCGTGCAGAAACAAGAAGGAAAGAAGAGATGTCCCGTCTAACGGCCAAGGATTTCGCGCCAGAATTGCTGGAGCTCTATGATTTCTATGCGCATGGCAAAATCACCAAGCGCGAGTTTCTGGATCGCGCAGGAAAGTATGCCGTTGGCGGACTGACGGCAGTTGCCATCCTGTCATCTCTCAGCCCCGACTATGCTTTGGCCCAGCAAGTCAGCTTCACGGATCCGGATATCGTGGCCGAGTACGTCACATATCCGTCTCCGCAGGGGAATGGTGATGTGCGCGGTTATCTGGTCCGCCCTGCCTCAGCCAGTGGACC
>JAEZBU010000225.1 GCA_023426855.1 Pseudomonadota bacterium
GGCTCCCAGTCGTGCGTGATGAGATGCGGATAATTGTCCCCGACGATGCGCGCGTTGGCGGTGCCGATCGCGCCCTGCGGCGGGTCAACTTCTTGCGGCAACTCGTCGAACGGAATGGTGCCTTGCCAGTCGTAGGTTGCATCCCAGCCCGGCACCGGCGCGCGCCCGGCGATGCGGTTGGCGGGATTGCGCACCGGAATACGACCCGGCGCGATCATGCCGATGTGGCCTTCCGTATCCGCGACAACGATCGCCTGCATGGGTACGACATACGCACGCGAACGTTCGATGTAGGCCTGCACGTTGCGCACGTTCACGTCGAAGAAGCCGGCAGTGATGGTCGCATCGTCATCGCTGAGCGCCGTCCACTGCAGCGCGGCGACATGGCGAGGCCCGAGGATCTGCCCCAGGTTTCTGAAACTGGACGGCAGAACCGGGCCATGCCGCGTGCGCAACCGATGCGTGACGCGGGTGTCGCCGCCGCGCAGCCGGAAGGTCATGTCCTCCACCTCGAATGGCCGCCAGCCATCCGGCGTCAGGTATTGCGTCGGGTTGTCAGGATTGATGCGCTCGATGAACAGATCCTGCACATCGGCTTCGGCGTTGGTGAAGCCCCAGGCCAGCGTATCGCCGCGTCCGAGCACGATGATCGGCGTGCCGGGCAGGCTGGCGCCGATCACATTGGCGGGGCCTTCCGCGGGATCTTCGAGGCCGAGATGCGCCAGATACCAGATGGACGGCGCCGACAACCGCAAATGCGGGTCGTTGGCGAGCAGCGGATGTCCGGACTTGGTGCGCTCTCCTGATACCACCCAGTTGTTCGATGCACCGGAATCGAGCAGCGCATCGATCTGCGCGGTTTCCTGATTTTCAGTCGGCGACGCACTCAACCGTTGCAGCGGGTAAAGCTGGCGAAGATCCGGCAGAGGACCTTCGCGATCACCATCCGTTGACGGCATGATGTCCAGGATTTCATCTGGCGACAGGCCATACGCTGCCAGTGTCAGCCGCTGGATTTCCGCATTGAGATTGCCGCTGAGATTGAGCGCCATTATCTTGGCGACGGCGAGACTGTCCGTCGCAGTCCACGGCTCCGGCGCGTGGCGGAACAGCAGAAACTCGGGCGGCAGACGGGTTTCCAGCAATCCCGTCCGGCGATTGATGAAGGCGTTGACGCCCTCGGCGTAGGCCGTCAGCAACGTTTGCGCGCGTTCCGACAGCTTCGGTGCGGCACGCCCGGCATGGCCGTAGAGATCGAGCGTGCGCATCAGGATATCGCCGTCGAGCGTCCGTTCGCCGAAGATCTCCGACAACCGTCCCTGCGCTGTGCGGCGGATCATCTCCATCTGCCACAAGCGGTCCTGCGCGTGCGCGAAGCCGAGACCGCGATAGAGATCGGCAACGCTGTTCGCGAAAATGTGCGGCACGGCGTTGGCGTCGCGAATGATGGTTCCCGGCCTTGCCAAGCCCTGCACGGTGATCGCACCGCTGAGCGGCGGCACGGTCGCGTAAGCCACTGCCGCCACCAGTGCGGCAGTGGCAGTGACGATCGCAACAAGCCCGGCGAGACTTCGCCGGACCCAGATCCGGGCTCTGGTCATGGGCGATCCTGGAAGCGTTCACGACGGCACGCACGGAAACTCATGCGTGCTGATAGCCATAGGTAACGCAGCAGTGGCCGTACCGCTCCAAGCTCAGGCTTAACAATGTGTCAGCGGCCGCCGCCCACATTGAGCAGCGCACCGGTGGTGTAGGATGCCTTGTCCGACAGCAGCCAGATCACCGCCTCCGCTACTTCGCTGGCGCGGCCCGCACGGCCGATCGGAACTGTCGGCCCAAGCGTCTTCAGGCGATCCTTGACGCCCATGCCATCGTGAATCTCCGTTGCGATCAGGCCCGGACGCACAGCATTAACGCGAATACCCTCTGGTGCGAGGTCGGTGGACAGGCCGTGCGTGAACGTATCGATCGCGCCCTTGGATGCGGCATAAGCGAGCTGTCCGTTGTGACCGCCGATATAGGCCGCAGCCGAGGACATATTGACGATGGCGCCGCCCTTGCCTCCAGATTTGGTCGACATGCGCTTGACGGCTTCGCGAGCACACAGGAACTGGCTTGTGATGTTGATGCGCCAGAGGTCGTCGAGTTCCTGGGCCGTGAATTCGGTGATCGGCCGCACTTTCAGCACGATACCAGCGTTGTTGAACAGTGCCGTGACAGGGCCGAGTTCCTTGTCGACTGTCTCGAACAGCCGCATCACGTCCGCTTCGACGCTGGCATCCGCCTGCACGGCGATCGCGCGGCCGCCGGCGCTCTCGATCTCCTTGACCACGCTTTGCGCGCGATCCGGGCTCTGATTGTAGTTTACTGCGACTTTGTAGCCGTGTTTTGCACCCAGGATCGCGGTTTCTGCGCCGATCCCACGGCTGCCACCTGTGACAACGAGTACACCAGTCATTCCTGCCCCTATCCCGGCCGGGACCCCAAGCCTGGGGTGTTTACCGCGCCGAACGTTTGTTGTTGCTCATGGAGTGACCAGAATAGCCCAAGATTGGCCAATGGCAGAAGGTTGTTTGTTGTCGCTCGGGTACGGCCTGCGGGATGCTGTCGCGTTGCCACAAGAATGCCGCGGGATCAGCGTTAGGACTTCCGCTTCACGTCAGGGATCACGGAACTCAAGCATGGCAATGGGCAAGACAGATGGGCCTGCACGGATGAACAGGCGAGAGGTCGTCGTCGGCGCGGGTGGCGCAATGGCGGCGGCTCTGGTGGCGGGCGTGATAGGTTCGCCGGCCCGCGCCGCATCGGCCCTATCTTACGGTCCTGCACAGGCATTCTCGTTTGAGGCGCTGAAACGGCAGGCACGCGACCTGGCAGCCAAGCCCTATGCGCCGCCGCCCCGCCCGATGCCCGAGGTGGTACAGCAGATCGACTACGCCGCTCACGGCATGCTGCGTTACAAGCCGGATTATGCGCTGTTCGCGGACGGTCCCGGCCAGTTCCCCGTTACGTTCTTCCATCTCGGCCAGTACTTCCAGAAAAGCATCCGCATGCATGTCGTCGCCGACGGTCAGGCGCGCGAAATCGTCTACAAGCCGGATTACTTCGAGATGCCGGCCGACTCGGTTGCCCGCAAGCTGCCGGAAACGGCAGGGTTTGCCGGATTCCGCTTCCAGGAAAGCCGCAATGGCCATCCCGACAGGTTGGGCAAGGAAAAGCTCGACTGGAAGAAGAACGACTGGGTGGCATTCCTCGGCGCGTCCTACCTCCGCGCCATCGGCGGTGACTACCAGTACGGCATTTCTGCGCGCGGTGTGGCCATCGATCCGGCCGTCGCCGGTGTCATCGAGGACTTCCCGGACTTCACGCACTTCTACATTGAGACGCCGACGGACGGCTCCAATGAGGTCATCGTCAACGCGCTACTCGACGGCGAAAGCATCACCGGCGCTTTCCGCTTCGTCATGCGCCGCGACCGCGCCGTCACCATGGACATTCAGTCCGAACTGCACCTGCGCCGCGATGTCAGCCGACTGTGCATCGCACCGCTGACCTCGATGTATTGGTATTCGGAGAAGTTCAAGCAGTCAGGTGTCGACTGGCGCCCGGAAGTGCATGATTCCGACGGACTTTCGTTGTGGACGGGTGGTGGCGAGCGCATCTGGCGTCCGCTCAATAATCCACCACAGACGGTGACGTCGGCGTTCGGTGACGACAATCCGCGCGGTTTCGGCCTGATGCAGCGCGACCGCAATTTTGATCATTACCAGGATGGCGTCGCCTACGAGCGGCGGCCGAGCCTGTGGGTGGAGCCCGTCGGTGGCTGGGGCAGAGGCAGCGTCCAACTCATCGAGATTCCAACCGACGACGAGATCCACGACAACATCGTCGCCGCCTGGGTGCCGGCAGAAGCCGCCAAAGCGGGTCAGTCCTACGCCTTCAACTACCGTCTGTTCTGGCAGGCCGACGAACCCAATCCGCCGCCCCTCGCGCGCACCACGGCGCTGCGTATCGGCCGTGGCGGTGAGCCGGGCAAGCCGCGCCCCGATGGCGTGCGCAAGTTCATCGTCGAGTTCGGCGGCGGGGATCTGGATAAGCTGCCAACGGGCACCCTGCCGGAAGCCGTGCTGACGGTATCGCGCGGCGAGACCTCGCAGATCTTCACTGAGGCCATCCCGAACGACATCCCGGGCCACTGGCGCGCGCAATTCGACCTGACCGTGGCGGATAAAACCCCTGTCGAAATCCGGCTTTACCTGCGCCTCGGCGACAAGGCGCTGTCGGAGACTCTGCTGTACCAGTTCCATCCGTTCTAGTGTGATGATCGAGAAATTCGCCGGATCAAGCGGCTTAGCTCAGAGCGAATTTCTCGATCTGAATCACACTCGCAAATCTATGTTTCTAGTGTCCCTTTTGATTCCGAAGTTCGCTCGGGAACCCAGCATCGAACTCAGGCGAACTTCGGAAGCAGGACACTAGGGCGTTGCCGGCCTTGTCATTTGGCATTCCGTGCCGATGCACCTAACTTACTTCGCAGCAACATCAATCGATGCGAGGTGATCATGAGCTGGATGCCCGACCAGGACCCGATCCAAGGCGACAAGCGTTCGTGCGATGCGATCGAGCACGTCATCGTGCCGCGCGCCCGTGATCTCGGTGGTTTCGAGGTGCGCCGCGCGCTGCCCTCGGCCAAGAAGCAGATGATCGGCCCGTTCATTTTCTTCGATCAGATGGGCCCGGCCGAGTTTCTGCTCACCAACGGCATCGACGTGCGGCCGCATCCGCATATCGGGCTGGCCACCGTCACTTACCTGTTCGAGGGCGAGGTCTATCATCGCGACAGCCTCGGCACGTCCATGGCGATCCGCCCCGGCGCGCTCAACCTGATGAGCGCTGGGCGTGGCATCGTGCATTCCGAGCGCGAGACGGCGGAAGCCAAGCAGAAGCCGCGTAGTTTGTTTGGTATCCAGGCGTGGGCGGCGCTGCCCGCTTCGCATGAGGAAATGGCGCCGACCTTCGAACATCACGCAGCGGAAAACCTGCCGCGCATCGAAGGCGAGGGTAAGCGCGTGCGGATCATCATGGGACAGGCATACGGCCAGCGCTCGCCGGTGCAGTT
>JAEZBU010000231.1 GCA_023426855.1 Pseudomonadota bacterium
AACACCGAAACCAATTACAAATCCGGCACCGAATTTCACTTCGAGTGGGCCATCGGCTACGAGATCGCGCAGGGTTTCCTGATCGGCGTGGTCGGCTACGACTATCGCCAGCTCACGGGGGATTCCGGCGAAGGCGCGCGGCTGGGCTCATTCAAGGGCCGCGTGGACGCGATCGGCCCCGGCCTCAGCTACACGACCATAATTGGCGACAGGCCACTCACGCTGAACCTTCGCAATTATCAGGAATACAACGCCAAGCGACGCTGGGAAGGCAATGCCACGATTGGATCGGCGACCCTGCGCTTCTAGCACTTTTCCGGTTTAGTCAGAACCACCCGCTGCCCCGCCCGGGCGCCCAACGGCATCATGCTTCGGGGTGGCCGGGCGGGGGAGCGGGCCGGTCAGGCGCTTCCGCCTAAGGCGGAAAGCTTCTAGCCCGACTGCGGCGGTGCTTCCGGCTTCGCGACGCGCCATGACGCGCTGGTCGAAGATCGCGCCAGTCATTCGCCGGCGCGATCTCGATAGCATCAGTGCTGCATACCCCAGCGCCGAACAGTGACCTTCTCGATATTGTGGAAGATCAGGTTTTCGACCAGCAGCCCGATCAGGATCACCGAGAACAGACCGGCGAACACCGACGGGATGTCGAGCATATTCTTGCTCTCATAGATGTACCAACCAAGGCCGCCCTGCCCGGAGCTCGCGCCGAACACCAGCTCTGCCGCAATCAGCGTACGCCATGCAAACGCCCAGCCGATCTTGAGGCCGGTGAGAATGCTCGGGAATGCTGCAGGGATCAGGATCTTGAACACGAAGCGCATGCCACTGAGGCCGTAATTCCGCCCCACCATCCGCAGCGTGTTTGACACGGCTCTGAAACCGGAATGCGTATTCAGCGCCACGGCCCACAACACGGCGTGCACGAGCACGAAGATGATGCTCTTGTCGCCAAGCCCGAACCAGATCAGCGCCAGCGGCAGCAGCGCGATGGACGGCAGCGGGTTGAACATCGACGTCAGCGTTTCCAGCAGGTCCGTACCGATCCGGCTGGTCATCGCCAATACAGTCAGTCCAAGCGCGAGTGCCAAACCAAGCGCGTAGCCTTGTAGCAGCAGGCGCACGGAGTTGTAGGCTTTCTCGGGGATTTCGCCCGACGCGATGGCGTTGAAGAACGTGCTGACGGTTTCCGTGAACGTCGGCACCAGCAGCGGGTTATTGAGCTGGATGGCATAGACCTGCCAGATCGCCGCGATGACCAAGAGCAGGATGGATTTGCGGAACGCGCCGTTGTTGTAAAGGCGCTCCCACAGTCCCAACGGCTTTTCGACGACGCCGAATTCCTGGTTCAACGGACCTTCGTGGATATAGTCGGGGCGCGGCGCCGGCTGGCCCGCTTCGCGCTGCAGGACATCAGTCATGGACGGGCACTCCTGCTTCTTCGACTTGATCCGCGAACAGCATCCGGTGAATGCGTTCGGACAACTTGTGTCCGGATTGCGGATCGACTGAATCGGTGCCGTCGCTGTTCAGCTCAGCCTTCACCTGGCCGGGGTGTGGCGACAGCAGCAGAATGCGGCTGCCGATCCGCACCGCTTCAGGGATCGAATGGGTGACGAACAGCACAGTGAAGCGCGTGTCGTCCCATAGCTGCATCAGCTCATCCTGCATGCGTCGGCGCGTCAGGGCGTCGAGCGCCGCGAACGGCTCGTCCATCAGCAAAACGTCGGCTTCCATGGCCAGCGCGCGCGCAATGGCGACGCGTTGCTTCATGCCGCCTGACAGCATGTGCGGATAACTATCGACGAACTTCGACAGGTTGACCTTGGCAAGAGATTCGAGCGCCTTCTCCTCGGCCGCACTGCCCTTCAGCTTGCCCGAGGCCTCCAGCGCGAACATCACGTTCTTCTTGACCGTTTTCCACGGCAGAAGCTGGTCGAATTCCTGAAACACCATGACCCGATCCGGACCCGGCTTCGAGATCGTCGCCCCTTTGAGCGTGATCCGACCTTCCGTCGGGGTCATGTAGCCGGCAATTGCCTTCAACATCGTCGACTTGCCGCAGCCGGACGGGCCGAGAATGACATAGCGCTCCGACGGCATCACGTCGAAGCTCACACGATAGGTCGCCGTCACCAGATGCTGGGTCGTCTTGTATTGCAGCGTTACACCATCCACCGAAAGTAGAGGCGTAGCGGGCTGCGAATGGGAAGAATCCACGCAGTTGCTCCTGCTTAGGGTGGCTGGCCGAAGCCAGCCACCCAATTCACGTTAAGCTGTTATTTGCTCTGCGCTTCAGGGAACAGCAGATCGTTTGCACCAGCCGGCTTGTTCTTGTACTTGCCGGTCCGCGCCATGAAGTTGATCATCGGCTCGATCGCGGAAACCTTGGTCGTGAACTGGTGATCGGGATGGTTCAACAGTTCCAGAACCTCCTCGGTCGGCATCTTGTCACGCGACATCTTCGTGTAGGTTTCAGCCGCGAGCTGCTTGTCCTTGTTGACGATGTCCGTGGCTTCGTTCAGCGCATCCAGATACGCCTTGTAGAGCTTCGGATTCTCGGTGCGGAACTTCTCGGTCGTCGCAACGACGTTGAATGCGAAAGGCGCACCCAGGACATCCGTCGATGTCAGCAACTGGCGGACGCCAGGCGTCTTGGCCTGACGAAACTGGAACGGCACCGACGAGAAGTTGGCGGTTACGTCCTTGTTGCCGCTGACCATCGCGATGGTCGCGTCGGGATGCGACATCGTCACGGTCAGGGGGTCGAGCTTGTTGTGGTTGCCCTCGCCAAATTCCTTTTCAGCCTGCATCTGCAGCAGAATGGCCTGGTTGGAGACCCTGACGGCCGGCACCGCGATGCGGTGGCTTTCGTTAAAGTCCTTGATGCTCTTGATGCTGTCGTCCTTGACCATCAGCGCCAGCGGCAACGCGTTGAGGCCAGCCGCACCCTTGACGTTGATAGAGCCTTTGGTGCGATCCCAGATGGTCATCAGACCGGGAACACCCAGCGACACGAAGTCGACATTGCCCGAGATCAGCGCGTCGTTCATCACGTCGGACGAGCGGAACGTATTCCATTCGACCTTGATGTCGCCGAGACCAGCCGCTTTGGCGTGCTTCTCGACCAGTTTCTGATCTTCCATGATCATGTACTGGACATAGCCAAGTCCGAATTGCTTGGCTGCACGGACCGTGTTGGCTTCCGCGAATGCTGATCCAGAATGCCCAAGGGCAACGACTGCGGCCGCTCCCGCGAGCAGAAGACTGCGAAACATCCGTTCCTCCACTTTTACGTATTTCGTTTCGTATACGTAATTGTGGGTCGTACGGTCCGGAAGGTCAACCTTCAAAAGCACGATAAATACGGCGCGCGGATGTTCTCCACGTGCCGTACGAAGCGATCCGCTATCGGACGCTGAGCATCTTTACATGTGAATGACGCGGCCGTAAGCGTCGAGCACACTCTCGTGCATCGTCTCCGACAGGGTCGGATGCGGGAACACCGCGTGGATCAGATCTTCCTCGGTGGTCTCCAGACCCATGGCGATCACGAAGCCCTGGATGAGTTCAGTGACTTCCGCGCCGACCATGTGCGCGCCGAGAAGCTGTCCCGTCTTGGCGTCGAAGATCGTCTTGACCATGCCCTCCGGCTCGCCCAGCGCGATTGCCTTGCCGTTGCCGCGGAACTGGAAGCGCCCGATTTTCAGCGCATAACCGTCTTCCTTCGCCTTCGCTTCCGTCAAGCCAACCGACGCCACTTGCGGGTGGCAATAGGTGCAGCCGGGGATCTGCTGTTTGCTCATCGCATGCGTTTCGAGGCCCTTGATGGTCTCGACGCAGAGCACGCCCTCATGCTCCGCCTTGTGTGCGAGCATTGGCGGACCAGCGACGTCACCAATGGCGTAGATGCCAGGCACATTGGTGCGGCCCAGCCCATCGGTGACAATCGTACCGCGATCCATCTTGAGCCCGAGCTTTTTGAGGCCCAGGTTCTCGACGTTACCGACCACGCCCACGGCCGAGATCAAGCGATCCGCGGTGATCTTCTCGGTCTTGCCGTCACCGAGATCGATATGGGCGGTGACATTATCAGCGCCCTTCTCGATCTTGGTCACCTTGGCGCCCGAGACGATGCGCATGCCCTGCTTTTCGAACTGCTTGCGCGCGAATGCCGCGATCTCGGCATCCTCCACCGGCAGGATCTGCGGCAGCAGCTCAATGACCGTGACGTCCACGCCGAACGTCCGATAGAACGATGCGAACTCGATCCCGATGGCGCCCGAACCCATCACCACCAGCGACTTCGGCATGGCCGGCGGCACCATGGCCTCGAAGTAGGTCCAGATCAGCTTGCCATCGGGCTCGATGCCCGGCAGCACGCGCGGCCGCGCGCCGGTTGCGATGATGATGTTCTTGGCCTTGTAGGTGCCTGGTCCGAGCACGCCCTTCGGCGTCGGATGCGCCGGCTGCATGGCCTGCTTCTTGGTCGCCGACACGACAATCTCGCCGGGCTTGCTGATGGAGGCCTCGCCCCAAATCACATCGACCTTGTTCTTCTTCAGCAGGAAGCCGACACCACCGTTGAGCTGGCCCGAGACCTGCCGCGAGCGCTTGACGATGGCGTCATTGTCGAAGCCGAGCTTCTCGACCGAAAGCCCGTAGCTCTTGGCGTGCTCGGCGTTGCGATAGACTTCGGCCGAGCGCAGCAGCGCCTTGGTTGGAATGCAACCCCAGTTGAGGCAGATGCCTCCGAGGTGTTCGCGTTCGACCACGGCCGTTTTGAAGCCGAGTTGCGCGGCGCGAATTGCTGCGACGTAACCGCCGGGGCCGGCGCCAATGATTACAACGTCGTAGCTGTTTTCGGACATCTCAAACCTGCGATTGTGCGTTTCCAAAATGAAAGCCCCGGCGCTTCGGCGACGGAGCTTTGTTATTCAAGCGGAATATGGGGTCGGCTGCCAAGTGTTTCCAGGCAAGTGTTTCCAGGCATTTGCGCGACGCTTACAGGCGCACACCGACCGCCGGCCGCGATCCGCACCCTATCAGACGTGGCAGCGCGCACCCAGATACAGGTTCAGCAGCTCGTTATAGCGGTCAACCTCGGCCTGCACCTGCGGTGATTGCTTCTGGCCTTGCGTTGCAGCTTCGACCTTCGGGCGCATGCCGCGAGAATCCATGCGGTTCAGTTCCGTACGAACGGACTGGCAGCTCTGGCCAGCCGGCATGGCGCGCGCACCCGGATCACCGCCCCGGCCACCGCCGTCATTCGCGCAACCCGCCAACACGCAAAGCAGACCCACGCTCGCCGCGCGCAGGGCCAAATCCACGGCTCTTCTACGACCCAAGATCACCTCCCCTATTGGGCATGGCATACGGTGACGTCTTCATCATAAGCGACTTGCTTTCGCAACATTTTCCGCAGTGCGAAAGAACGAACGCATAACAGGTGTTTCCCTGGCGCAATGCCAGCTAGATCGCGCCGCGCCCCAACACGTCTGCAACGCGTGGCGCCATGGCCTCACCCAGCCTCTGCTGGCCCGCTTCATCGAGATGGATGCCGTCAATCGGGCTCGGCTCGGCAACCTCGGCCATGGAGTAGAATGGCACGCCGAGTTGCTCTGCCAATTGGCGATAGAGCCGCTGCTGCTCGTCGGTTTTGTCCGGAGCGCCGCGGAATTTCTGTTCCAGCAACCCCGCAGGCTTGGAGACGCGCGGCGGCGCCAGCAGAAAGACCTTCGGCGGCGGTCCGGCTGGTTCTCCGCGCCAGGTCAGCACTTTCTCCAGCAGCACTTGCGCGCCCAGCATGGATTCGTAGGCGCCAAACTGCTGATGCCATTGCAGATCGTTGCAGCCCAGCGCGATGACGACCAGATCCAGCGGCGCGTGACAGGCCAGCAGCATGTCGAGATGCGCCGCGCCATTGCGCCAGGGCTTCCAGGGTTCATCGCGGCACGTGGTGCGACCGTTGAGCGCTTCGACGATGATGTGCACGTCAGGCCCCAGCCGCGCGCTCATCACGCTGGTCCAACGCTTTTCGAAGGGCATCCGCAGCGGCTCCCCCGGCTGACGCCCCCAAGTCTGGCTGTCTCCGTAAACGAGCACGCTTTTCATGCCGATGCCTCCCCCTTCAACGACAGCCGGGCGGCCGAAGCCGCCCGGTGGTTAGACCCCTCCCGCGTCCATAGCGACGTCAGTTCCCGTCCGCTGGCCGCAACAGCGGTGCGACTGGTTCTGGCGCCGGCCGCGCGTTGGCCACGACAGGAGCGGCTTGCGCCGTCGCCGCGGGCGCGGCAGCGGCTGGCGCAGCCGGGGCTTCCGCCGTCGTCGTGCCAGCAGGCTTCAGCCCGCAACGGTTCTGGAAATCGGCGTTGGCCTTGTTGAGCTGATCCGCCTTGGCGAGATCCTTATTCGTCATCTTGTACTTCTTGGCCGCAGCCTTCTCGATATTCTCGGCCACGCCATCCTTGCGCAAGCCGTCGATCTCGGCCGTCAGCGAGACGCAGACCGGGTCTACGCTTGGCGGCGGCACAGATGCAGTGGTGATGCCACCACCGAGTAAGCTACCGTCACCCGAGCAGCCGGCGAGCAGCATGGCGCTCAACAGCAAGGGTGCAGGTGCGCGAAGCAGTCTAACCATGGTCAGGTACCCCGTTGTGTTCCCTGTGCAATGACGCAGCACACCAGAATCAAATCCCCGCGAATCTGCTTAGGCTTGCCCCGAACTGGCGACAAGCTCCGTGGACGACTTACTGACAAGGCCGTTCGGCCCGCCGTCTCATGCCTGTGGAAATCGCGCTGAGGTGACCGCCCGGACACACGATTGAACGGGCAGCAGTGAGCAAAAGTCAGCTAATGAAGCGCGTCACTTTCGACCAGAATGCAGCCAGGCTGTAGCCCAGCATAATCGCGATCGACAGCACCGCGACCTGCTTGGCGACCTGCACCGCGACGCCGAGATTGCGCAGTTGATCGATCATCGGCGTCAGCATTTCATGCTGTAGCGCGCGCAGCGCCCACACCAGATCGATCGTAAACAGAATGCCGATGATGACGGCACAGATCAGCAGCGCCAGCCAGAAGCGCCCGCGCACCAGCCGATACCAGATCCAGCCGCAGGCGATGCCGATGGCCAGCATGATCGGCAGAATCAGAACCGCGCCCATCGTTTCCAGGCTGAAGCGGAAGCAGTCTCCAGATTTGATGTCGCTGGCCGCCTGCGAAATAGAGCTGCAGATAAAGCCCATGCCGTAGCCGACCAGGAAACTGACCACTTCGGTCACGGCGAACAGCAACAGCGCGCTGACGAACACCACGAAGAAGATGTTGCGGCTGCTGCTGACGACCTCTTCATGTGTGCGCCGCACCTGCCGGCGTACCAGCAGGCGGCGGGAAATGTCGAACACCGGGATCGACAGCACGTAGGTCAGGTTCTTCAGCGCATCGAGCGCGCCTGCGACCGGACCAGCCGCCGGCATCATGCTGAGCGCCATGCCGACGCCGACCGTGAAAAGCAGGGATACAACCGCCGCCGCAAGAGTTGGACCGTCGAGAGTGATCAAGGCACTCGGAGCGACGGCATTGCCCTCAGCGGCGGCTGTGGTCATACGAGCATCCTTACAGGATCTTCGATCAGCGACTTGAATGCGGCCAGCAGTTCGGCGCCAAGCGCACCATCGACGGCGCGGTGGTCGCACGACAGCGTACAGTTCATGATCGTAGCGACTTCGATCTTGTCGCCGACGACAATCGGCTTCTTATCCCCAGCGCCGACAGCCAGGATGGTGCCGTGCGGCGGGTTGATGACCGCCTCGAACGAGGTCACGCCATACATGCCGAGGTTGGAAATGGAGGTCGTGCCGCCCTGATACTCGTGCGGGGCCAGGCGGCGCTTACGGGCGCGTGCCGCGAGGTCCTTCATCTCGTTCGAGATCTCAGACAGCGACTTCATCTCCGCATGACGAATGACGGGCGTGAACAGCCCACCGTCGACCGCTACGGCCACACCGACGTCGGAGTATTTATGGCGCAACATGCCCTGTTCCGTCCAGCTCGCGTTGGCAGCCGGGACCTGCTGCAGCGCCAAGGCCATGGCCTTGATCACGAAATCATTCAC
>JAEZBU010000244.1 GCA_023426855.1 Pseudomonadota bacterium
AGTTGCCGAAATCGAGATGGAACAGGAACGGGGAGGGGTTGGTGCGGCGCAGCGCGCGATACAGCGTGAACGGCGGCAGGTTGAACGGTGTGGAAAACCGCTGTGACAGCACCACCTGGAAAATATCACCGGCTGCGATGTACTCCTTCGCCTTGCCGACCATGGTCATGAACTCGGCTGGCGTGGTGTTGGAAACCGGTTCGGCAAGCGTGATCTGGTCGGGCGTCTGCTGCGCCGATGCCGGCAGGGGCGCAGCGAGCGTCTCGGCAATGCTGTCGAGGCGTGCCACGGCGGCGTCATAAGCCGCGCGGGCGTCGGTTCCGGCGACTGGGCGCGCAGGAGTGACGAGGGTCATCTCGTCTTTGACGGCGTCAAAGATCACCATCAGCGTCGGACGGATAAGCACTGCGTCGGGAACGCCGAGAACGTCGGGGTTCACATCCGGCAGGTGCTCGATCAGGCGTACTGTGTCGTAGCCCATATAGCCGAACACGCCGGCTGCCATCGGCGGCAGGCCCTCGGGAACATCGATCGCTGAACGCGCCAGCAGCGCACGCAGCGCCGACAGGGTCGGCTGATCCTCGCGCACGAAGGCGTCAGGGTCAGCACCGGGATTGACGTTGATCTCGGCCGTCTGGCCGGATGCGCGCCAGACCAGATCCGGCGCCATGCCGATCATCGAATAACGGCCGCGCACGGCGCCGCCTTCAACCGATTCGAGCAGGAAACTCATGGCAGAGCGGCCAGCGCCGGTCAGCTTGAGATACGCCGAGACCGGCGTTTCCAGATCGGCGATCAGTTTCGCGGAAACGAGCTGGGCGCGCCCAGCCTCGTAGGCCTCCGCGAACGTGTCGAATGCTGGTGACACATCGAGGTTGGCCATCCCGGTTGCGGTCACCGAGGTCATCCTATTGCTGCTGCGGCTGTGCGCCGATCGCGCGCAGGAAGGCGGTTTCGTTGATGTTGACGCCAAACTTGTCCTGCACCGACATCAGATAGCTGGAAATAACATCGCCCTGGACCTGCCGGGAAATATCGTTGCGCAGCTTGCTGAGTTCTTCTGCCGTGGCAGTCGCAGCCGGTGTGATCTCCGTCACCCGGAAGATGATGCGCGAGGCATTGTCGCGCGTCTCGGCCGATCCGGCGCCGCCCTTCTGGGTGATGAATGCCTGCGCGATGGCCGGATCAGGCATGCCGGGTGTACCGCCGAACCGCTTGAAGTTGGTCGACGTTTCGACGGTGCCCCCAACCTCGGCGGCAAGCGTTGCCATCGGTTCGCCTTGGCTGGCCCGCTCGACCAGCTTGGTCGCCAGCGCACTGAGCATGCGGCGGGTCTCTTCTTGCGTCCACAGAGAGCGAACGTCCGCCTCAGCCTCTTCGAAAGTGCGTTGCTTGGTTTCCGTGACACTGACGACGTCAACCCAGGCGTAGCCATTGTCAGACAGTTCGATCGCGTTGCTGTCGGCGCCGATACCTGCCTGGAACGCGGCGCTCATGATGCGCGCCAGATCGGGGCTCTCGAAAGCCGGCTTGCCTTCCGGCGTGTTGCCCGCGCGATCGGTCGCCGGCACCTCGACGAACGGAATGTTCAAGGTGTTGGCGATCTCTTTCAGCGGCCGGCCGGCGGCGCGGCTGTCGTCAACCTCATCGTGCAGGCGGTTCAATTCGCTGCCGACGCGCTCGATGGCAATGCGGTCCCGCAATTCGCCCTTCACTTCATCGAGCGTGCGCTGCTTGCCCGGTTCGATCTCCGCCACTTTCACGATAACGGTTGCGAAGCGGCCCTCGACCACGCCTGACACAGCACCGTTGTCCAGGCTGAACGCGGCTTCGGCAATTTGCGGATCGATCAGGCTGCTCCGCGCCAGCATGCCCAGCGAATAGTCGCTCTCGGCCACGCCTAGTTCCTTAGCCACATCTTCAAAGCTGCGGCCGCCCGCGATGGCCGCGGCGGCCTTATCGGCTTCCGCCCGATCCTTGAAGGCAAGCTGCAGAAGCCGCCGCCGCTCGGGCACCAGGAAGCGCGCCTTATCCTGCTCATACATGGCCGTGATATCGGCGTCGCTGACGGCAAGCCGCTTTGCCAATTCCGCCGAGCTCAGGTTGATGACGGCCAACTGGCGCAGCTCCGGCGTCATGAAGCGCTGCTTGTTGGCGTCATAGGTCTCCTGGAGCTGGGCCGGTGTCGGCTCAGGCAATTTGATCGCGACGGCCGGATCGACGATGAAGTGCTCAGCCGTCCGCGCCTCTTCGCGATAGGCATGCAGCGCTTCAAGGAAGGTCTTCGGAACGACGGCGCTTTCGGCAAGCGCGCCGGTGAGCTGCTCGCGGACTTCCTCGCGGCGGCGCATATCGATGAGGCCACGCTCCGAGACGCCCAACTCGCGCGCCGCGTAGTCGATCGCCATGCGGCTGAAATTGCCATCCGGCCCGCGATAGGCCGGATCCTGGCGAATCGCTTCAGCAACCGCCGCATCGGTCAGGCCGAGGTTCAGCTCCTTGGCTTGCTGCTCGAGCGCTGCTGCGGCCACCAGACGGGACAGCACGCGCGCGTCGAAGCCCCATTGCCGGGCCTGTTCCATGGTCGGCCGGCGGCCGATCTGCCGCGAAATCAGTTCAAGTTCCATCTGCAGAGCGCGCTGGAATTCAGCGGTTGTGATCTCCCGATCGCCAACCTTTGCGAGCGCACCTTCGCCAGGACCGCGGAAAACGTCGGCGATGCCCCACACGGCGAAGCTGATGATCAGCAGACCCAGTAGGATTTTTGCCACCCAGCCGGTGACGCTGCGGCGCAGGACGTCTAGCATAGCTCGGATAAGTCCTCGAAATGACGAGGCACAGGGCGCGCCCATTTAGCGGCTCTGTACCGTTCCGGATCCTGTTTGATGTGATATGAAGCCCACCCCGTCCCCGAATGCAAGGCGGGATCACACGAGCATAGCGACGCGGCGAACGCGCGCGCGGCATGCCGTGTCACGGAAAAGACCGCCGCTTTGAGGAGCCGCAATGACCGATCGCCCGACGAATAGCCCGATCAGACAGCTTGTAGCCGGCAATTGGAAGATGAACGGGCTCTCCAGCCAGCTCGCCGAGGCCAAGGCGGTGCAGGACGCACTCGGCAGCGGCAAGGTATCGGAAAATGTGGATGTCCTGATCTGCCCACCGGCAACGCTGGTGGCGCGACTCGCCGAGGCAGCCAAGAACAGCCGACTCGCGGTCGGCGGGCAGGATTGCCATTGGCAAGCGTCCGGGGCGCACACTGGCGATGTTTCGGCCGAGATGCTGCGCGATGCCGGCGCTTCTGCGGTGATTGTCGGCCATTCCGAGCGCCGCGCAGATCATGGCGAGACAGACAGCGTGGTCAAATCCAAGGCCAACGCCGCACATCGCGCCGGGCTGACGGCAATCATCTGCGTCGGCGAGACGGCAGGTCAACGCCAGGCTGGCCTTACCCTTGCCGTCGTCGCGCGGCAGCTTGGCGGCTCGATGCCGGATGCAGTCAGCGCGGCCAACACGATCGTTGCCTACGAGCCGGTGTGGGCGATCGGCACTGGCTTGACCCCGACAGCGGCCGAGGTGGCTGATGTCCATGCCTTCATCCGGGAATGGCTTGGCAACCATTACGGCAACGAAGGCAGCAACATGCGCATTTTGTACGGCGGGTCCGTGAAACCCAGCAACGCCGATGAGCTTATGGGTGTAGCCAACGTCGACGGCGCTCTGGTCGGCGGCGCAAGCCTGAAATCCGACGACTTGTTGGGCATTATCGCTGGCTGCCGCCGCTGAGCTGAGTCGTCACGACCGAGAGGGACATGCAAGTCATGCTGCGCCAATCCCAAATTCTGGCTGGCCTTGCCGTGGCGATCGGTGGTGCGCTGATGCTGCCGCTCAAGCCGATCGTTGCGGCACCGCTGACCAACGCGGAGTGCGCGCAACTCAAGGATGAGCAACTCAAGCTCGGCGCGCTGGGCATAAGGGCCGCCATGTTGCGCGGCCCCGATTGGGCCAAGGCCAACGCTGATCCGGCCATGCTTAAGAATATTGCGCGGCTGATCGAGGTCGAGGAAGGCATCTCGTTCCGCTGTCCGCTACCGAAGCCGGTGGCCGATACAAAGGCCGACGATAGCGCCGCAGCCCCGGCAGCAAAGAAGTCAGCCCCGAAAGCTGCCGCCAAGAGCGATTCGGCTGATGTGCCAGCCAAGGCTGCGCCAAAAGCGCCACCGAAAGCACAATCAAAGTCATCCGAATCCAAGGCGACACAACCCAAGGCCGCAACACACAAAGCTGCGCAACCCAAGCCGAAGGTCAACGACGCTTACGTGCCACCACCGAAAGCGCCGGCCTGGAACGCGGCTCAACCCGCCAATTCAAAACAGCAGTAGCAACCGTCCCGCGCCGGGATGACGCAGGGCTGGCGATCCGGGGTTGCATGGTGTAGAAGCCCCGCATCCTGAATTCGCCGATGACACTGGAAGAAGACTAAGCGATGGTCACCGTCATTCTGCTGATCCACCTCATCATAGCCACGGCACTGGTTGCCGTCGTGCTGCTGCAGCGCTCCGAAGGCGGCGCGCTGGGCATCGGCGGCGGTGGCGGCGGTGCAGGTGGCTTTCTGACGGGACGCGGAACCGCCAACTTCCTGACCCGTGTCACGGCCGGCCTTGCTGCCGCGTTCTTTCTGACCAGCACGGTTCTGTCGCTGCTGGCGCAGCGCGGTACGGCTCCGGCATCGGTATTTGATGCCCCGGCTGGCCAGACCAGTGGCGCCCCAGCACAACCGGGTGGCGAGCAGCCCGCCGGCAGCCGTGGTGGCATCCTGGATCGCCTGCAGCCCGGTGGTCAGCCGAGCGTCCCGCAAACACGTTAATTGCAGTCGCAACTGCGGCACACACCCTGCAACCGGAAGTTTTGTTTGCAGGGTGTGACTTTGCGTGCCGTGGATGAGACCGAATAGTCGCTTCGAATCGCAACAACAGTGTGTATTCTGCAGGCCCATGCAGCGGTACATCTTCATAACCGGCGGCGTGGTCTCCTCCCTAGGCAAGGGCCTCGCATCGGCAGCGCTCGGCGCGCTTCTTCAGGCCCGCGGATATTCCGTGCGCCTGCGCAAGCTCGACCCGTACCTCAACATCGATCCGGGCACGATGAGTCCGTATCAGCATGGTGAGGTGTTCGTGACCGATGATGGCGCGGAGACAGACCTCGACCTAGGCCACTACGAACGCTTCACCGGCGTGCCGGCGAAGCGTACCGACAACATTACGACGGGGCGGATCTATCAGGAGATCCTCGCCAAGGAACGCCGTGGCGACTATCTCGGCGCGACCGTACAGGTGATCCCGCACGTCACCGACGCCATCAAGCAGTTCGTGACGTCGGGGAACGAGGGAATCGATTTCGTGCTGGTCGAGATCGGCGGCACGGTCGGCGACATCGAAGGCCTTCCGTTCTTCGAAGCCATCCGCCAGCTCGGCAACGAATTGCCGCGCGGGTCGTCGATTTTCATTCATCTGACGCTGTTGCCTTACATCCCGAGCGCCGGAGAGCTGAAAACCAAGCCGACCCAGCACTCGGTGAAGGAGCTGCGCTCCATCGGCATCCAGCCGGATATCCTCCTGTGCCGCACGGATCGCGAGATCCCGGCGTCGGAGCGGCGCAAAATCGCGCTGTTCTGTAACGTCCGCGAAGAGGCGGTGATCGAGGCGCGCGATGTGTCGTCGATCTATGACGTGCCGCTGGCCTATCATCGTCGCGGACTGGATACCGAGGTGCTGGCCGCATTTCGCATGCAGGATGCGCCGTCACCGGATCTGACGCGTTGGGAGACCATCAGCCAGGCCATCGCCAATCCGGAAGGCAGCGTCACGATTGCCGTCGTCGGCAAGTACACCGAGCTGAAGGACGCTTATAAGTCGTTGATCGAAGCGCTGATCCACGGCGGCATCGCGAACCGGGTCAAAGTCAATATCGACTGGATCGAGAGCGAGACCTTCGAGCGCGAAGATGCGGCTCCGTTCCTGGAACACGTGCATGGCATTCTGGTGCCGGGTGGTTTCGGCGAACGCGGTTCGGAAGGCAAGATCCAGGCGGCGCGGTTCGCCCGCGAGCGCAAGGTGCCATACTTCGGCATTTGCTTCGGCATGCAGATGGCCTGCATCGAGGCGGCACGCAATCTCGCACACATCAAGAACGCCAGTTCCACCGAGTTCGGCGAAACGACTGAGCCCATCGTCGGCATGATGACCGAGTGGATGCGCGGCGAACAGCTCGAACAACGCAAGGCGGGCGGCGATCTCGGCGGCACCATGCGTCTCGGCGCGTTCGACGCTACGCTTGGCGGTAATACCAAGATCGCGGCCATCTATGGCGACACCGCGATATCGGAGCGCCATCGTCACCGCTATGAAGTGAACACCAAATACCGCGAGCAGCTCGAAGAATCGGGCTTGCTGTTCTCTGGCATGTCACCCGATGGCCTGCTGCCGGAAACGGTCGAATATCCGGATCATCCATGGTTCATCGGCGTACAGTTCCATCCGGAGCTGAAGTCCCGTCCGTTCGAGCCGCATCCGTTGTTCGCCAGCTTCATTGC
>JAEZBU010000267.1 GCA_023426855.1 Pseudomonadota bacterium
GGATCAGCGGCGGCGTGCGGCATTTCCTCGATCTCGGCACTCCACAACGTCCGCACGACTTTGCGCGATACGTCGAAACCCGCTTCGATGAAGATGGCGCCGAGCAGAGCTTCCACCGCGTCGGCGAGAATGGTTTCCTTCTCGCGTCCGCCGCTTTCGTCCTCGCTGTCGCTTAGGATCAGGAACGGGCCGATGCCGACGCGGCGGCCCACGACACCACATGCCGCGCCACGCACCAGCCGATTGTAGCGGCGGGCGAGATCGCCCTCGCTGGCTTCGGGGTGGTTCTCGTGCAGCATTTCGGCGATGGCGAGCCCGAGCACCCGGTCGCCGATGAATTCAAGACGCTCGTTGTCGTGCTGCATGCCGCGCTGGGAGCGAACGCTGGCATGCGTCAGCGCCCGGTCAAGCAGCTCCCGGCTCTTGAACGTATAGCCCAGTCGTTTCTCGAGATCGGTTGTCTTTCTCGGTCGTTTCACGGGCCCTCAGCGAACGAGAGAGAAGAAGCGGTTCCAGCGGATGTCGCCCGGCCACGTCCACGGTGTCACCAGACGGAATGCGTCCGGATCGTCGAAGGCGCCCGAGAAGAAGATGATTTCAGCGCGTCCGACGAAATTCTCGAACGGCACGTAGCCGACGCCCCATTGCGCGCGGCTGTCGGTGGAGTTATCGCGGTTGTCGCCCATCATGAAGTAGTGGTCGGCGGGAACCTTGAACACGCTGGTGTTGTCGAACGCGCCGTTGGGTTCGGAATCCAGCACCATGTATTTGACGCCGTTGGGCAGCGTTTCCTCGTATTGCGGAATGGTGCGCAGCACGCCGTCGTCCTCGCGGGTCGTGAAATCACCGACGCGGCGCTTCGGAACGGCCTGGCTGTTGATGTAGAGGACGCCCTGGCGCATCTGCACTTCGTCGCCGGGCAGCCCGATCACGCGCTTGATGTAGTCGGTCGAATTATCGCGCGGCAGCTTGAACACGGCGACGTCGCCGCGCTGGGGCGGGGCCGACCAGATGCGCCCTTGGAACAGATTGACGCCAAACGGAAACGAATAGCGGCTGTAGCCGTAGGAGAGCTTGGAGACGAACAGATAGTCGCCGACCAGCAGCGTCGACTTCATCGATCCCGACGGGATGTTGAAGGGCTGGTAGAAGAAGATCCGCACGATCATCGCCAGAGCCAGGGCCTGCACGATAATCTTGACGGTCTCCCACCACCCGCTTTCGCCTCTGCCGGTGTCGGTGTTCAAGCTCATGTCATGCTCCTCGGCGCAGGCTCGTTGCGATGAGAGCCGCCCGCTTTGAAATACCGGCGAAATCCCGGCCCGCTATAGCCCGTCTCATATAGTCACGCAAACACGGGCGATAGTCCTGGCGCGACTTGACGCCCGTCTTGTCACCCGCGGCTCACCGCTACGCCCTCGGGTAAGGCCGAAATGATGACGATGGCCTGGGCCAGCGGATAGTCGTCAGTCAAAGTCAAATCGATTTGCGCAATGTAACCCGGTGGCGTGATTCGTTTCAGGTGTTCCGCCGCGCCACCCGTAAGCTGTAAGGTCGGACGGCCCGACGGCAGATTGATGACGCCCATGTCGCGCCAATAGACGCCGCGTCTGAATCCGGTTCCGAGCGCCTTGGAGCAGGCCTCCTTGGCGGCGAAACGCTTGGCATACGACGCCGCGCGCTGCATCCGGCGATCGGATTTGGCGCGCTCGGTCTTGGTAAACACACGGTCCAGGAACCGATCACCGAACCGAGCCAGGGTCCGCTCGATGCGATCGATGTCGATGATGTCGTTGCCCAGCCCGAGAATCATAGGACCTCAGGCTGTCCGCCGGCCTGTGACGCTTGCGCGCGCCTCGTCCATCATGACGCGCATGCGCCGCACCGCCGAGTGCAGGCCGCCGAAAATCGCCTCGCCAATCAGGAAGTGACCGATGTTGAGCTCGACCACCTGCGGGATACGGGCCACCGGCGCAACCGTGTTGTAGGTAAGTCCATGGCCAGCATGCACCTCGATGCCGGCGTCATGAGCCAGCGCTGCGGCTTGCCTGAGCCGCTCCAGCTCGTGCGCGACGCCCTTGGCGTTATCCTCCAGCGCGCGTTCACAGTAGCTGCCGGTGTGCAGCTCGACGATATCTGCACCGATAGCGGCCGATGCCTCGATCTGACGCGGATCGGCCTCGATGAACAGCGACACGCGGATGCCGGCGTCCTTCAGCCGGGCGGCGTAGCCAGCCAAATGCGCGCGGCCACCGACGACATCGAGGCCGCCTTCCGTGGTGCGTTCTTCCCTGCTCTCCGGCACGAGGCAGCAGGCATTCGGCAGGTGGCGCAGGGCGATTGCCAGCATCTCTTCCGTGGCCGCCATTTCCAGGTTGAGCGGGCGGGTCAGCTCCGCCTTCAGGCGGGCGATGTCGGTATCGGAGATGTGCCGGCGATCTTCGCGCAGGTGGGCGGTGATGCCATCAGCGCCGGCCTCGATGGCCAGATGCGCGGCGCGCAGCGGATCAGGATGACGGCCGCCGCGGGCATTGCGAATGGTGGCGACGTGATCAATGT
>JAEZBU010000278.1 GCA_023426855.1 Pseudomonadota bacterium
TGGCGCCTTGCAGCACGACCTTTTCGGGACTGGCGCCGCTGACCACGCGATACAGCACGGGAAACGGCCACGTCGTCGCGTTGCCCATGTCGCCCGGTATGCGGGGGAACTTCGCCGCCAGCATCAGGATGCCGAGCGGCGCGCCGTACACGGCCTTGCCACCTCGGGCAATGCGCGGTGTCGGTGAACTGGAAATCGAGGGCATTGCGCTCTCCCGAGACCAAACATTGACTACAGATAGCGGCGCGGATCGAAGGGCGAGAGCGGTATTTCCGGCGCGCGGCCGCCGATCAACTGGGCGACGAGCCGGCCGGTACGTGCCGATCCGACGAGGCCGATGTGCCCGTGACCGAAGGCGTAGACGACATCGGACGTTGATCGCGCATAACCGATGCATGGCCGCCCGTCCGGCATGCTGGGCCGAAAACCCATCCAATAGCGGATGCGATCCGCCGGAATGTCGCGCGGCAGCTTCGGATACATCTCGAGCAGATGATTGCGCAGGATGTCGGCGCGTTTCCAGTTCGGCGCGGCTTCCAGGCCGCCGATTTCGACCTGTCCGGCGCAGCGCAAGCCTTTGTCCATCGGATTGACGACGAACTTGCCTTCGCCGTGCATGCAGGTCATGCGCGGACCGACCTCCGCATTTTCGATCATCAGGTGATAGCCGCGCTCGGTCTCCAGGGGCAGGTTATCGCCGATGGACGAGCTGAGCTGCTTGGACCGCGCGCCCGCGGCGATGACCACCGCATCGCACGCGATTTCGCCTTTGTCGGTCACCACGGCGACGGCTTTGCCGTTCTCGACACGCAATGTCTTCGCGCTGGCTGAGACCATGCTGGCGCCGCGCACTTGCGCCAGAGCGGCCAGTGCGCCAACGTAGCCGCCTGGATCACGACAGCGCCCAGCCTCCTCCACCACGATGCCAAACTTATAGCTGGGATCGAGGTCGGGCTCGCGCTGCCGCATTTCGTCCTCGGAAACCTCGAGCCAGTCGATGCCGAGGCTTTTGCGGATATCCCAGCCGAACCTGTCTTCTTCGAACTGCGCGCGCGACTTGTAGACGTGCATGACGCCAAGGCGTTCGATCAGATGGCTGACGCCGGCTTCCTCCGAAAGTGCCTTGTGGAGAGCGGGGGCGTCACGCAGCAGATCGCGCAGCGCGCGCGCGGTTTCCTTTACGCGGCCTTCCGTCCGCCCCGAGCCGAGATATTGGATCAGCCAGGGCAGCACCTTGGGCAGATAGCTCCAGCGGATCGAGAGTGGCCCGAGAGGGTCTGCCAGATAGCCGGGTACGTGTTTCCAGGCTCCGGGCGTCGCAGGCGGTATCACGGAATGCGACGAAAACCAGCCGGCGTTGCCGTAGCTGGAAGCCTGTTCGTCGCCAGGTTTGGCCGGCTCGATGATTGTGACGCGGTGACCGTCTCGCAGGATCTCGATGGCGCTGACGGCACCGATGGCGCCAGCGCCGATGATGGCCACATGACGACTGCTGTTCTGGCTCATGATGTGCAACCTGTTCGGGCTCGCCGGATAAAGAAACGGCCGCCTGATTTGATCGGGCGGCCGCTGAACTCAAACGATCTGGTTGTGAAGTTTTGTCTCGCCCTTCCAGAGCCGGTCCATATTTTCCAGCAGGATGTCGATGACGTTGTCTTCGTATTTGCGCGTCTCGCCTGCCGTGTGCGGCGTGATAAACGCATTTTTTGTCGTCCACAGCGGCGAGGAAGCGGGCAGCGGTTCCTCGGCGGTCACGTCGATGCCGGCGCCGGCGATCTGACCGTTGTTGAGGGCCGAGATCAGCGCCGCTTCATTGACGCACGGGCCGCGCGCCACGTTGATCAGATACGAACTCGGCTTCATCTGCGCGAAGGCCTCGGTGTCGATGAGGTTGCGGGTCTCATCGGTCAGCGGGCAGGACAGGGTGACGTAATCGGCCTGCGGTAGCATGCCTTTCAGATCGGAAATCGCGTGGACGGCATCGGCGCTGCCCTTGCCGGCAGCAGTATTGCGCCGGAAGCCGACGACATTCATTTCGAACGCCTTCGCCAGCCGCGCGATGCGATCGCCGATATTGCCGGTGCCGACGACAAACAGCGTCTTGCCGGCAAGCTCATCCTCGCGCTGCGTCAGATCGCTGATCATGCCGCGCCAGAAATTCTTCGCCTGATTGTCGCGTGCCTCCGGCAGCTTGCGGCTCATCGCCAGCATTAGCGATAACGCGTGATCCGATACCGCACGCGCATTGATGCCGCTGCCACTGGCAAGGCGTATGCCGCGCTCCGAAAGCAGCTTGCGATCGAACTGGTCGGTGCCTGCCGCGCAAGCCTGAATGAAGCGCAGCTTCTTGGCCTTCTCGATCAGATCATTCTTCCACATGCCTGACAGCACCAGCACGTCGGCTTCGCCAATGTTGGCGTTGAGATCATCCTGGCTGGTGACATGGATGTGGCGAATGCCCGTGTTGCGTTTCGCGAACTGCGGCCCGAGCTGATAGGCAACGTGCGCAAATACGATGGTCAGGTCTTCCTTCTTCGGGATCAACGATGTTCTCCTGATGCGCTGAGCTTTTCCGTTATCCATGCATAACCCGGAGCGGTGCCGCTTTTCCAGACAAAGCCGCGCACCCTGCTGCCGAGATCAGCGAAGGTTGGGAGAAACCGGGCAATCGGGATCTGAAATATGGCGGCGCATATGGTGCTGGCGCGTAGGGCCGCGCGGGAGAGTTTGCCGCCACGCCGCAGCGCGGCAAGCCTACTTTTTCAGGCGGAAGTGAATCGGCACTTTGAACTCGAGCGTTTCGCCGACTACGGCTGGAGGTGGGCGCGGCAGCGGCGCGGCACGTTGCAGCAAGTCCTGCGATTCATCATCGAGCAGCTTCGAGCCAGAACTGTTCACCACTTCAACCATGGCGACATGGCCGCTACGATCCATGACGAAGCGCACCATGGCCTCGCCTTCGATGCCGCGCGAGCGCGCCGCCGGCGGATACCGCTTGCTGCGGTTGAGATGCAACGCGACCGACCTCTGCCATGACAGCACCACGCGCGTGTCGGCTTGCGATGAACCGGCTTGTGGCGCAGCCGCCTTCTTTTCGACGGGGGCTTCGATTGGTGGGGGCGCGCTGGCTTGGCTTTCGGGGCGGGCTTCCGTCGGCGATTGAACGGCCTGCTGAACCTGCTGCTGTTCGGTGGTCTCGTCGGTCTCGTCTTCCTCGACTTGCTGCTGTTTTTGCAGGACGACTTCCGGCTCCGGTGCGGCAGATGGAAGGTCCTCAACCGGTGTTTCTTCCGCGACTTTCGCGACCTGCTCCTGCACCGCAGCCGGCGTCGCGATGCTTTCCTCTGCCAACCGGCCAACGGGCGCATGGATCGGCTCGCTCAGGTCAGCGGTCATCTCCAAAGCGACCTCGATCGCGATAGCGCCGTATGTCTCGTCGTGGGTCTCGATTTCCCATTGCTGCATGGCGTAACTCGCCGCACCGGCATGCAGCGCGAGGATCAGCACACCGGCACCGATCCATCGACTCAGGCGAAGCGAGCGCGGTTCGATGATGTCGGGTGCGGAGCTCATGGCGCGTCGTGTGGGCTGTTTCCGGCTGCAGGCTGCGCGGGTTGTGCTGGTGCGGCAGGGCTGCCGCTGGGTGCCGCCGCACCGACGCTTTCCAGGCCAACCAGGGCGATTTTCAAGTAGCCGGCGGTGCGCAGCATGTTGAGCACGTTCATCAGCTCGCCATATGGCACGTTCTGATCGGCGCGCAGGAACAGCCGCTTGTTCTTGTCAGACTGGGTCGCGGTCTCGACGGCATGCGTGAGCTGGCTGCGCGGGACGGAATCGTTGCCGATGCTCAGCGTCAGGTCCGGCTTGA
>JAEZBU010000269.1 GCA_023426855.1 Pseudomonadota bacterium
GCGCACCTTGACGAAACGCGAGCTATTCGCGATGTCTCATCGATAACCACCGGATTTGAGACATGAACCGCTTCGAAAAGCTGTTTGGCGCCCATGGCGAGGCGCGCGTCAGGTATATGGATGGCGAATTCCAGGTGACGTCGCCGGGCGACTACGTGCGCTGCGCGGTGACCGGCGAGCAGATTCCCTTACCGGAGCTGCGCTATTGGAGCGTCTCGCTGCAGGAAGCCTATGCCACGCCGGATGCGTCGTTGAAGCGCTACAAGGAAGTCCGCGCCGCCAAAACGGGCTGAACCCTCGGCCAATCGCGCGCCCACCATCCGCCTGCTTAAAACAAACGGCCCCCGGCGATACGCATGCCGAGGGCCGCTGACGCATTTACGCAACTGATACGCAACGCCACTACTTGTTGTTCATCCGCGTCCAGAAGCGGGGCGAGAAGCAGCGTCCGACGACACTGCGCGAGAGAACCTTGCCATAGTTATTGATGCGAAGCGCTACGCGGTGGCGTCCGACGCATCGCGTCTCGGTGCGCACCACCGGCCGGCGATAGTTTTGCCGGTATTTGTTGTACTGAGTACTGCGGTAGCTCTGCTGATAGCCGTGGTTGCCATAGCCATAACCAGAGCCGTAACGCGGCGCGGCGGAGGCGCTGGTTGCGCTGGCGGCCGCGATCCCGGCGACCACAGTGGCGAAAACTGCAGACTTGATCATCATGGCGCATTCTCCTTTACGCCGGGCTTATTGATGTCCCTTTGGACGTCCCGGGCGTTTCAATGAGGAGAGATTGCACGACCACGTATGAACGGCTGCGGAGCGGGATGTTCATTGGTGGTTCACCGATGCGCGGCCTGCGCGAAGCATCAATTGTCACCGCCCGAAAAACGAAAAGGGCCACCCTTGCGGATGGCCCCTCGTGAGCGAAAAACTGCCGGTGGCAGCCGGTTCTATCGAACCGAAGTGTTCTCAGTTGGAACGCAGAGGCTGCTCCAACATCCGCACTGCGAACACAAGCCTCACAGGCAGAGTCCACGCACTGATCATTGGATCACCTCCTTTCAGTTGTTGAAACCAGTGCGTAGAATATGGAAGCAAACACCTCATCTGAAAAACGGACGTTTCGCCGCAGATAGACCGGCGGATCGGCCGAATTGGATCGCAGTCATCTGGCACCTACACAAATCTGCAATATTGGCTTTGTACGCGCCAAGCAGCAGCGGCAGGGCGAAAAAGGATAAGGCATGCTCTCGATCTACGACGCACTCGGCCAGGGACTGATCAAGCGCGAAGGCGATACCGACTGGACCGACGCCGTCTGGATCGACCTGCTCAACCCGACCAGGGAAGAAGAATTGATCGTCGAGCAGCGACTGGGCCTGTCGGTGCCGACGCGTGAGGAAGTTTCCGAGATCGAGGTTTCGAGCCGCCTCTATCAGGAGGGTGGCGCCTATTTCATGACGGCCACCATCCTTTTCCAGATCGAGACCCCGGATCCGAAGGCCACCACGATCACATTCATTCTGACCGAGAACAAGCTGGTGACGGTCCGCTACGCCGACCCGCGCGCCTTCACGCTGTATATGAACCGCGCCGAGAAAGGTGACGCGAGCTGCAATTCCGCAATGGACATCATGCTCGGCCTGCTCGAAGCGATCATCGATCGCGAGTCCGATCTGATCGAACGTCTTCAGGCGGAAACGGAGCGGCTGGCGCAATCCATTTTCGACACCAAGGGCGGTGCGGGTGCTCAGACGCGCCGCTTCGACGTCATCCTCAAGCAGATCGGCAAGGGTGGCGAAATGACATCGAAAGCCCGCGAGAGCTTGCTGTCGCTGGGCCGCCTGCTGACCTACCTCAGCCACGTGTCGCTGATGCGCAAAGACGGTAAGCGCGTGCGCGAACGCATCAAGACCGAAGCCCGCGACGTTCAATCGCTGGCCGACCACGTGAACTATCTGAATTCGCGGGTGACCTTCATGCTCGACGCCTCTCTGGGCCTCGTATCGATCGAGCAGAACCAGATCATCAAGCTGTTCTCGGTGGTCGCGGTGGTGTTGCTGCCGCCGACGCTGGTCGCGTCGATCTACGGCATGTACTTCAAGCACATGCCGGAACTGGAATGGACCTTCGGCTATCCCCTCGCGCTGTTGCTGATGGTGATGTCCGCCGTGCTGCCGTTCCTCTTCTTCCGACGCAAGGGCTGGCTATAGCGCTGCGACGCCCCAGTGCCATGCCAGCGCCGCCGCTGCACAAATCAGCAGCGTTGAGATTACGCCAGTTCGGACCACAAACAGCAGCGCGATCGCCAGAAATGTAAGGGCGAGCGCGACCGGATTGATCGATCCGATCTGCGGAACCAGCAATCGCACCGGGCCGAAATGCTGCGCCGAAACATTGGCGAAAATGACGTGCAGGGCGAACCAGACGGCCAGATTGAAAATGACGCCGACGACGGCCGCCGTCACGGCTTGCAGGGCTGACCGCAGCCGTGGATCAGCATTGATCCGCTCGACATAAGGAGCACCCGCAAAAATCCACAAGAAGCAAGGTGCAAATGTTGCCCACAGCGCCACGATCGCGCCGAGCATACCTGACACGAGCGGAATGCCGCCCCCCATGCGATAGGCGGCCAAAAAGCCAACGAACTCCGTGACAAGGATCAGCGGTCCTGGCGTGGTTTCCGCCAGGCCCAGACCATCGAGCATCTCATTCGCGGCCAGCCAACCATGCGTATCGACTGCGGCTTGCGCCATGTAGGCGAGCACCGCGTAGGCGCCGCCGAAGGTCACAATCGCCAGCTTTGAGAATAGCAGGGCGAGTTGCGACAGCACGTGGTCCGATCCAACGACGAACGCCATCGCAAGCAGCGGCAGAATCCAGATACCGAGCCAGAGCATTACCGTTCTGGCTGTGTCCGCGAGCGCGACCGGATTTATTGGCGTCTGCGGATAGTCCGTGTCGTCACTTTCCCTGGCACGGGCAAAGCCAACCAACGCTGCTGCCAGAATGATTATGGGAAACGGCACCTGCAGCATGAAGATGCCCACGAACGCAGCGACAGCGATGGCAATATCCAAACCACCACGAAGCGCGCGCCGGGAAACCTTGATGAGGGCTTCGAGCACGATCGCCAGAACGGCCGCCTTGATGCCGACGAACACCGCCTCGACCACGGGAACCTGCCCGAACGCTGCATAGAGCGCCGACAGCAATAGAACAACGAGGGCACCGGGAAGGACGAACAACAATCCCGCCGCGAGACCACCTTTCACACCATGCAGCCGCCAACCGACGTAGGTCGCAAGTTGCATTGCCTCAGGCCCGGGCAGCAGCATGCAGAAGTTGAGCGCTGGCAGAAACTGGCGCTCCTCGATCCACCCCTTCTCGTCAACGAGAATGCGATGCATGAGGGCGATCTGTCCGGCTGGACCACCAAACGACAAGAAGCCGAGCTTCGCCCACACGGCGACAGCTTCGCCGAACGACGGCGCAACTGTCTCAGCGCCACTACCTGCTTGTGTTACCTGTGCCATTTCCTCACAGCTCCTGGCCGTGAGGCTGCATAGACCGGACCGTTGTCATAGTCGACAACCGAGCAGCACCCACTTAGTCTGCCGCAAACTCATCAAACATAAGGGACGGAAACACATGGATCTCGGCATCAAGGGCAAATCGGCAATCGTCTGCGCAGCGTCCAAAGGCCTCGGCAAGGGCTGCGCCGAGGCGTTGGCACGGGAAGGCGTTGCCCTGACGATTTGCGCCCGCGGCAAGGAGGTCCTGGAGGCCACCGCGGACGAATTGCGCAAGCTGGGTTCTCCCAAGGTGACAGCGCTCGCGGTCGACGTGACCACCGAGGATGGCCGCAAGGCACTTCTTGAAGCCTGTCCGAACCCCGACATTCTGATCAACAATGCAGGCGGACCGCCTCCGGGTGATTTCAAGAATTTCACCCTGGAAGACTGGCGCAAGGCGGTCGAAGGCAACATGCTGACGCCGATCGCGCTCATCCAGGCAACCGTCTACGGCATGATGGATCGCGGCTTTGGGCGCATCATCAATATCACCAGCTTCTCGGTGAAGATGCCGATCTTCACACTCGAACTTTCCAACGGTGCCCGCGCCGGCCTGACTGGCGCCGTGGCCGGTCTGGCGCGCAAAACCGTGCGCAATAACGTAACGATCAACGCCCTCCTGCCGGGTCCGTTCGACACCGACAGGCTACGTTCAACCACGCACAAGATGGCGGAAGCTCAGGGCAAGTCGTTCGATGAAGTCCATGCCGCGCGCAAGGCTGAAACGCCCGCGGCCCGGTTTGGTACGGCGGAAGAGTTCGGCGCAACCGCGGCCTTCCTGTGCTCGACGCATGCCGGTTACATCACCGGCCAGAACATCGTGCTCGACGGCGGCATGTATCCGGGAACGCTGTAAGGCTTTCACACAGGGCAACGCTTGCGACCGCCCTCTTCCTCGCGGAGAGGGCGGTTTCTTGTTTGCAGACTAAGACTTGCGCGGACCGACCAGCCCGAACATCGCACCCTGCGGATCGCTGGCGACGATAATGTAAACCCCTCCTGGCACCTCAGCGGGCCCGTAATGCACCGTCGCGCCTTTGCCAGTTGCAGCGTTCGTCGCGACGTCGATATCCGCAACGCCGAAATAGTACGTCCACATCGGCGGCTGGCCCGCTGACTGGACATGCAAAACGGCGCCGAACAGCTCACCGTTATGCGTCAAAAACTGGTAGTCGCCCATCTCGCCCATGGGCATTGCATCGCCTTTGTCCCAGCCGAAGCGGGCGTGATAAAAATCGAATGCCGCGGCCGGATCAGTCGTAGACAACTCGTTCCAATGGCAATGCCCCGTCTTGGTCGGCGCAAACGACGTGCTCGTGCCGTCCATCGCGCCACGCATCACGTAAAACATGGCGCCCTGCGGATCAGCGAGCATGGCCAAGCGGCCCACACCAGGGATGTCCGTCGGTGGCATATGCTGCGTACCGCCGGCCTCGATAATATCCGACACCGTCGCATCGACATCATCGACACCGATGTAGCCGAGCCATCCGGGACGGGCGCCCTTACCGGCCGCCTCGTCCGGGATCGCCATCAGCCCCGAGACGTCCTCTCCATCTGCTGAGAAAATCTCGTAGCCAGCCGACTGATCGAAAACGCGCCGTTTCCAGCCGAGCACGGCGGCATAGAAATCCGCCGCTGCCGCGACGTCCGACGTCATCAGTTCGTACCAGATGAACTCGCCATGCGCGTTTGTCATATATCACCCCTGACTATCGAACAGCGGCACGAAACCGCCGAAAATCATCCGCTTGCCATCGTACGGCATATCGCTGAATTGCTTCATACGCGGATCGGACATCATCTTTGCGAACGCCGCGTCGCGAACCTCCTTGGAGGGAAACTCCAGCCATCCGAACACCACGACTTCATCCTTCTCCGTCTTCACAGAACGCTGGAAGTCAGTCACCTTACCTTCTGGCACATCGTCGCCCCAGCATTCCACGATACGCGTTGCACCGAATTCCTTCAGCAGCGGCGCCATCGCGACGGCATGGGCGCGATAGGTTTCCTTGTTCGCCGCGGGAACCGGGGTCACGAAGCCTTGGATGTAGCTCATTGCGTTTCCTTTCTGTGTGAATGCTGCTGGTCAGGCCAGCCTGCTGCGGGGCAATCGGTCGTTCTCTAAAAGCTGGTTACGGTTGCGTCGCACAGCAGCGCTCAGTCGGGTGATAACGCCCATTCGGCTCCACCGTGCCGCCCTGGCCGTACATTGTGCGCGGGCGCACCCAATCGGTGAGATCGCCTTTCTCGTTCCGGCCCTTCGGCATCATGTCCAGGATCACATAGGTGCCGATCACGCCTTCTGCACCACGGGCGTACGTTGAGTATGTGTGAAAGATGCGCCCCTGCTCATCGCGATAGAAGGCGCTGCAGCCGTGCAGGTCTTCCAATCCAGGATCAATCTCCTGATAGTTATAGGTGGCACGCTTGGCCGCGACCTCCTCAGGCCGAAACGAAACGTTGAAATCGTAATTGAAGTCGCTGCCGAACGACGACACGAACGGAAAGCGCCAGCCCATGCGTTGCCGCACAGCCTCGATTTCCGCGATGTGCGCGCGCGCCACGGCGGCGAAGGACACATCGTGGTTCTGCAGATGCACCAGCGTCGCCTCGATATGATCGGCCTCGAACGAACAGCCGACACATTGGCCCTGCTGCCCCGGCGCCATCATGAAGTGCTGTATGAAAAGCTGGCTGCGCCCGTCGAACAGATCGGCCAGCGTCTTGCGGCCATCGGGAGCATCGAAAACATAAGGCTTCTCGATCAAAACCCACGGCAGCGCGCGGCGCTCCGCGGAGATTTCATCGCGCAGGCGCGTCAATGCCTTCTCGCGCGCCAGCAGCGCTTTGCGGGCTTCGATCCACGTCTCGCGAGATACGACATGATGTTGCATCGTCTGACCTCCTGACAGAACCGTTCCAATCCGGTTTGCCTCGAAGGACGAACGGCGCCACCCAAAGCCGACACCCGTTTTCATGAAAATCGTAGCGGCGTGAAAACGCATAGAAAAAGGCCGGAGCAGCAATCCTGCCGCTCCGGCCCATTTGTGAGCATTGCCGCCTTCTTGCGGAGGCGACGCATTCGGATACTTAGAACAAGCCCTCGATCTGGCCGTCCGCGTTGAGGCGAATGACATCAGCCGATGGTACGCGCGGCAGGCCGGGCATGCGCATGATCTCGCCGCACACCACCACGATAAACTCGGCACCCGCCGACAGGATTACCTCGCGGATCGGCACCACATGGCCCGTCGGCGCGCCACGCTGGTTCGGATCGGTCGTGAAGGAATACTGTGTCTTAGCGATGCAGATCGGCAGGCTGCCGTAGTTGGCCTGCAAGTCTTTGATCTGGTTGCGCACCGAGGCATCGGCCGAAATATCGGACGCGCGGTAAAGCTCGGTCGCGATGGTCTTGATCTTGTCCCACAGCGGCATCTCGTCGGGATACAGCGGCTTGAAGTTGGATGTGCCGCTCTCGCAGACCTCGACGACGTGGCGCGCAAGCTCTTCCGTGCCCTTACCGCCGTCGGCCCAGTGCGTGCACAGGAACGCCTTGGTGCCAACCGATTCCGCGATTTCCTTGATCGCGGCGACCTCGGCATCCGTGTCGGTGATGAAGCGGTTGATGGCAACGACCGGCGGCACACCGAACTTGGCGATGTTTTCCAGATGCCGCTTCAGGTTTTCGCCACCCTTCTTTACTGCGGCGACGTTCTCGCCCTTCAGTTCGTCCTTCGCCACGCCGCCATGCATCTTGAGGGCGCGCACGGTCGCGACGATGACAGCCGCTGCTGGCTTGAGGCCGGCCTTGCGGCACTTGATGTCGAAGAACTTCTCTGCACCGAGGTCCGCGCCGAAGCCGGCTTCGGTCACGACATAATCGGCGAGTTTCAGTGCCGTCCTGGTTGCCAGGACCGAGTTGCAGCCGTGGGCGATGTTTGCGAACGGACCGCCGTGGATGAACACCGGATTGTTCTCCAGCGTCTGCACCAGGTTCGGCATCATCGCATCCTTGAGCAGCACCGTCATGGCGCCGTCAGCCTTGATATCGCGGGCATGGATCGGCTTCTTATCGCGCGTGTAGCCGACAACGATGTTGCCGAGCCGGCGCTCGAGGTCCTTCAGGTCCATCGACAGGCACAGGATGGCCATGACTTCAGAAGCCACCGTGATGTCGAAGCCGTCTTCGCGGGGGAAACCGTTCGACACGCCGCCGAGGGAGTTGACGATCGAGCGCAGCGCGCGATCGTTCATGTCCATCACGCGACGCCAAGTGATGCGGCGCGGGTCGATGCCGAGGCTGTTGCCCCAGTAGATGTGGTTGTCGAGCAGCGCGGCGAGGAGGTTGTTCGCCGACGTAATGGCGTGGAAATCACCCGTGAAGTGCAGGTTGATATCTTCCATCGGCACGACCTGAGCATAGCCACCGCCGGCAGCACCGCCCTTGACGCCGAAGCACGGACCGAGCGACGGTTCACGCAGGCAGCACATCGCGCGCTTGCCGATGCGGTTGAGGCCGTCGCCGAGACCGACGGTGGTTGTCGTCTTTCCCTCGCCGGCCGGCGTCGGATTGATCGCCGTCACCAGGATGAGCTTGCCGTCCTTCTTGTCTTTCAGGGAATTGATGTAGTCGAACGACACCTTGGCCTTGGTCGGCCCGTACTGCAGCAGCGCATCGGCTGGGATGCCGACTTTCTGGCCGACCTCTGCGATCGGCTTCATTTTGGCTTCGCGGGCGACTTCGATGTCTGACTTGACACTCATTTGACGGATCCTCCTTGGGGATATCTTTAGCGCTTAGGCCGCGGTCTTCGGCGCGGGTGCGCTGAATGCTTCGCCGACGGTCAGGCCGGCAGATTGCACGTACTCGGCGCCGGCGATCTTCTGGCCGCCTGCCGCTCTCACGCGCTGAACCAGAATGGAGCCGCTACCGGCGGCGACTTCCACGCCGTTGTCCGACACAGCGATGATCTCGCCGGGCTTGCCGGAACCCTGGCCGACGCGGCTGTCATAAATGTCGACCTTGACGCCCTTGATGGTGCTCCAGGCACCCGGCGCGGGATTAGCGGCACGGATGGTGTTGTAGATTTCGCCCGCCGGCTTCGACCAGTCGATCTCGGCCAAGCCCTTCTTGAACCAGCTCTCGTATGAACCGGCTTCGAGGTTCTGCTTGTGCTTGAGCGAAACACCGGCCTTGACCAGTTCCAGGCACTCCATCATCGCATCGACGCCCATCGGGAACAGCTTCTTGAAGTAGACGTCGCCGAGCGTCTCATCGGGGCCGATATCGACGGTCTTCTGCAGGAAGATCGGCCCTTCATCGAGGCCCTCGTCCGGCCAGAAGATGGTGAGGCCGGTCTTGGTGCTGCCCATGGCAATCGGCCAGTTGATCGACGACGGTCCGCGATGCAGCGGCAGCAGTGACGGGTGATACTGGAAGGTGCCGAGCCGCGGCGCGTCGAGCACAGGCTGCGGCACGAACAGCAGCACGTACGCCATCAAACACACGTCGGCGTTGAACGACTTCATCAGCTCCAGCGCTTCCGGCGTCTTCCACGACGTCGGCTGATGCAGCGGCAGCCCCTTTTCGCGTGCGAATGCGGCCAGAGCATCCTCCGGCCGGCCTTCCTTATTCGGCGCGCAGCAGACCGCAACGACGTTCTCGCCACGGGCCAGAAGCTTCTCGAGCACGGCCTTACCAAAGGCCTCCTGCCCGTGAACGACAATACGCATGCGTTTCTCCTTGAACCCGTCGTCGCTGTATCTGCTTGGTGTTTCTGTTCTTTGAATTGGCGTGCCCGCAGCGGGGCACGCCCTAGTCGCTTGCCTTACTCGGCCGCCACCGGCTTCTTCGGAGGCTCGGTCGCACCGGCTTCCTTGATGGCCGCGATCTCTTCCCCGCTATAGCCAAGCACGCTGGAGAGGATTTCGTCGGTGTGCTCGCCGAGCAGTGGTGACCGCTTTACGTCGGCCGGGCTCGCCGACAGCTTGATCGGGTTACCGACGGACAGGTACGCACCACGGGTCGGATGATCGACCTCGACGATGGTGCCGGTCTCGCGCAGCGATTGCTCCTCAGCCAATTCCTTCATCGACAGGATCGGCCCGCTCGGAATATCCAGCGGGTTACAGATGTTCATGACCTCGAACTTGCTCTTGGTCATGGTCCACTGTTCGATGCGCTCGAAGATCTGATTGAGGCGCGGCAGGCGCGCATTCGGCGTCGCGTAATCCGGATGCGTTTTCCACTCCGGCTCGCCGATCACGTCGCAAATCTTCTGCCAGATCGGCGCCTGAGTGATGAAGTAGATGTAAGCGTTAGGATCGGTCTCCCAACCCTTGCACTTGAGGATGCGGCCGGGCTGACCACCACCGGAGTCGTTGGCAGCGCGCGGCACCGCGTCACCGAATTCGATACCCTCGCCGAACTGGCTGTATTCCTTCAGCGGCCCATGCGTCAGGCGTTGCTGATCACGCAGCTTGACGCGGCACAGGTTGAGCACGCCGTCCTGCATGGCGCAGGTGACGCGCTGGCCCTCGCCGGAATGCGTGCGATGATACAGCGCCGTCACGATGCCGAGCGCGAGATGCAGGCCGGTGCCGCTGTCGCCGATCTGCGCGCCCGTTACCAACGGAACGCCATCGCGGAAACCGGTCGTCGAGGCCGCACCGCCCGCGCACTGGGCGACGTTTTCGTAGACCTTGCAGTCCTCATACGGCCCCGGACCGAAGCCTTTGATCGAGGCCACGATCATCTTCGGATTGAGCTTGTGGATCGTCTCCCACGGGAAGCCCATGCGATCCAGCACGCCGGGACCGAAGTTCTCGACAAGCACGTCGCAGGTCTTGATCAGGCGCTCGAGAACTTCCTTGCCCTTCGGGTTCTTGGTGTCGAGCGTAATCGAACGCTTGTTGTGGTTCAGCATCGTGAAATAGAGGCTGTCCACTTTGGGGATGTCCTGAAGCTGCCCGCGGGTGATGTCACCCACGCCCGGCCGCTCGACCTTGATCACGTCCGCACCGAACCAGGCGAGAAGCTGGGTGCAGGTGGGGCCCGATTGCACGTGCGTGAAATCGAGAATCTTGACGCCTTCTAGCGCTTTCATCACTTGCTCCCTTATTTCTTCTTCAGCACGCTTTGCGGGTTGAGATTGCCGATGCGGCCGCTTTCGCTGCCAGCCGCCGGATCGATGACTGCATTAATGAGGGTGGGCTTACCGGAATCCATCGCCGCGTTGACGGCACGCTTCAGTTCATCCGGCGAGGTCGCGTTGACGCCGACGCCGCCGAAAGCCTCCATCATCATGTCGTAGCGGGCGCCCTTGACGAACACGGTCGGTGCCGGGTCCGAGCTGGCGTTGTTGACGTCGGTGCCGCGATAGATGCCGTCGTTATTGAATATCACGACGCAAACCGGCAGCTTGTAGCGGCAGATGGTTTC
>JAEZBU010000317.1 GCA_023426855.1 Pseudomonadota bacterium
TGCGACTGCTTCGAGATCCCGATCGTGACGTTCGTGGATGTTCCGGGCTTCCTGCCCGGCACCGCGCAGGAGTACGGCGGCCTGATCAAGCACGGCGCCAAGCTGCTGTTCGCCTACTCCGAGGCCACTGTGCCGAAGGTCACGCTGATCACGCGCAAGGCCTACGGCGGCGCCTATGACGTGATGAGCTCCAAACATATCCGGGGCGACGTCAACTACGCATGGCCATCAGCTGAGATCGCCGTGATGGGCCCCAAGGGCGCTGCCGAAATCCTCTACCGGTCTGAACTCGGCGATCCGGAGAAGATCAAGGCGCGCATCGACGAGTACCAGACGCGATTCGCCAACCCGTTCGTTGCCGCCGAGCGCGGTTACATCGACGAGGTGATCACGCCGCGCAACACCCGGCGCCGCATCTGCCGCTCGCTCAACATGCTGCGCAACAAGACCATCGAAAATCCCTGGAAGAAGCACGACAATATCCCGCTTTGAGGATTTTCGACGCACAGTGACGATCAGGACACGCAAAGATTTTCGGATCCGAATATAAACAATCTGTAGTCGTCTTTGAATTGCATCGCCGCCTCGATCGGTCTACCAGGGGGCGGAGGTGCAATAGCGAGGACGGCAACCGATGGTTGATCTACCGCTTGGCTCTGGCTCCCCTTTCGTCCGCTTTCTGAATGTGATTTCGACGAAACGGTCAGGCCACCATGCTTTGATCAAATGGATCGAGACCGGCAGCCCGGTCCCAACACGTTTCATCAACAACGCCGCGATCAACCCCGAGCTGTTCGACCGGATCTCCGACTTGGTGCGGAATATCCGCGAACCGACCACCATCATCCTGAACTACGAAGGCGTCACGCCAGCGGGCGTGGGCAAGGTTCTGACCGTACAAAAGGACAGCGGCGCCAGCGTGCAAAACGTTCTGTTCGTTCGCGATCCGCTCAACGCCTGCGCCAGCCTGATGCAGCGCAAAGCCGTCGTCTACGCTGAGCTGGTCATGATTCTGCGCCAGCTCTTCGCGCTCAAAAACTGGCTCGATCTGTACCAGCAGGGCAAAGCCAATGCCGACCTGGTCTTCTATAATCGCTGGTTAGCCGATGACGACTATCGGGCCGGCGTCGCGCAACGGCTCGGCATCAATGCGCAGCCTGTTGGAACGGAAGTTACCGCATTTGGTGGCGGCAGCTCGTTCCGGGATCTCGCGCAGGGCGGCGCAGCGGCCGCACCAAAACTGCTCAATCGCTGGAAGGCGTATGAGCACGACGCGGTGTTCCGTAGCCTCATCAGTCATCCGCTGCTGGCTGGAACCTTCCACGACGAACTCCGCGGCGCCATTACGGATAGCGCGGGTGAGAGCGACCGTGACGAGAACCGCGCTGCATATCTGGCTGGAGCAAGAAACGGCTACTCGACGGCGGGGTTCCTAGGTCGTATCATTCAGGGGTTGAGCCAGGACCTCGCCGCTTTCGAACGCATTGAGGCGCAAGGCCCAAGCTTCCGCAAACGGATCACTATTGCCGTTACGTATCTCAACGCTGTATCGAGCCCACGTTACAACTCTCCATTGCCATCCTTTCCGAAATGATCGTTTCGCACACCCATAAATTCATATTTCTCAAAACACAGAAGTGCGCCGGCACCAGTATCGAACTCGCCCTCTCGGAGATTTGCGGACCGGACGACGTCATCACACCCGTTCCGCCAGCCGACGAAAAAATGCGCAAGGGGCGCGGGCCGCAGAATGAAATTATACCTCTCCAGTTTCGCAAGTTCGGCTGGCGGCTGAAATCAACCCTCAGACTCAGAACGTCTCACGCAGGGTTACGCTACTTCAATCATATGAGCGCCTCGGCTATCCGCGCGGCCATGGATCCTGCGCTGTTCGACGCGTATCGCAAACTCACCGTCGTGCGGAATCCTTGGGATAGAGAGGTTTCGCTTTATTACTGGACATTTCGCGATCGCACGCGCCGCCCGTCCTTCGATCGGTTTGTGCGCAGATGGAAGCATCGACCCGAACGCAAAAATTTCGACCTCTACACGATTGACGACCGCGTCGTCGCTGATGTCGTGCTGCGATATGAAAATCTCGGCGAGGACTTCTCCGCCTTCGTCGGCTCTCTGGACATTCAGGAGCCTCCGGAACTTCCGCGCGCCAAGACACAGCAGCGCAAGAACGGTACAGCCAATTACAGGGACCTGTACTCTACAGCGACTGAAGAAATTGTTCGCAAACGATATGCTCGGGAAATTGAAGCATTCGGCTATCAGTTCTAGAAACTCCAGCTCTTAGATAGGCAGGTGATGGCAGGCAGGTCTTCGACGACATTTCTCGCGGTTCACGTACCCAAATGCGCAGGCCGCACTATCGAGAAGCATTTTCATAAACATTTGATCGATGAGCATTGCTGGATCACGCGAAAGCGTTTTCCCAATCTACCAATCAGCTGGGGACGGCCGTACAGCCTGAGATCTCGCGAGCAAGTTAAGGACGTAAAGTTCGTCTCCGGCCATCAGCTTGGGCGCTCAATTGCCGGTTTGCTCCCGAACAGAAGCATCAAGCGCAGCATTCTTCTAAGAGATCCAGCCTCGTTCCATATCTCGTATTACAATTACAGGATGATGCGTTACATCGCGCAAGGCTGGCGCCCATACAGTTTTGACGTCCACCTGAAATCACTTCCGAGCGATCCAATTTGCCATTTCATTCTGGCAAGCTGGTGTGAGATTTCGTGGACGCGGCTGCTGGCGATGTGCCCCAAACAGAAATACGACACCATAAATCGCGAGCTGACGAATTTCTGGTATGTCGGCGATTATACAGATTGTGATGACCTTATAAGACTCATCGGCAGCGAAATCGGTGTTCCGCCGGTAGCCGAGCGCGTAAATACTCAAAAGCTCTGGATGAAGCAGGTCAGTTGGCAGCCACTCACGATTGATGAGCTGCCACCCCGTACCCGCCGGGAACTGAACAAGCGGACGCGGCTGGACAAGGCCATCTGGACATCGTGGTCCGGCGCGCGTCTAAATGCTGCCAACGTCGAGCCTGTCGATTTCGAGGCAGCCTTGCGCAGCGAGTTTCCCGTACAGGAAGCCAAGCGCATCTATTACTCCGCTATACGCCGATATCAGCGCGGTTGGTTTGCCCGTGCATCAACTTCATGATCCCTGCGCGGGATTTTCTCGGTCTCGCCCAGACGTAACAGGCGGCTAACCGCTGACGCTACCCCGCCACCTGGAACTGAAAGACCCGGTCGCCGCGCTTCATGACGATCTGCCAGCTCCGTTGAGGATCCTTCAGGACCCTTTCAAGCTCGGCGACAGTCTCGATCGCCTCGCGGCCGATGCGCATCACGATATCGCCGGGCCGGAATATGTTAGCAGCAGCCGATCCAGCGCGAACCGACAGCACCACCACGAGCCCTTCCTGATCATCCAGGCCGAGCTCCTCCGCCAGCGCGGGCAGCAGATTGGCGACGCGCGCGCCATCGAACGGATGTTGGCCCGATAGATTTCGGATGTCATCGCGCGTCGCGGCCGGGGCAGCTTGAAGCGGGATCGTCAGTTTGACCCGTTTTCCCTGTCGAACAACCTCGAAACTGGACGAATTCCCGATGCCACGCGTCACGAGGCGATAATAGACCGACTTGGCATCGGTGACGTCGAAGCCATCGACCGCAACGATGACGTCGCCAAGTGCCAGACCGGCTTCAGCGGCCGGACCACCAGCGTGGATCCGCGAGACCATCGCGCCGGCGATCCGGTCGAGACCAAGCGCGCTGGCGGTATCGCGTGTCACACCCTCCAGCCGCGCGCCGAGCCACGGACGCTCCACCTTGCGACCAGAAAGGGCGCTGTCGACGTACAGCCGCACGAGATTGGAAGGGATTGCGAAGCCGATGCCGTGTGAGCCACCGGTGCGCGAGAATATCGCCGTGTTGATCCCCACCAGGCGGCCCGCCATATCGACCAGCGCGCCACCCGAGTTGCCCGGATTGATCGCCGCATCGGTCTGAATGAACACCTGGGCATCCGAGCGGCCGATTTCGGTTCGCGCCAATGCCGAGATGATGCCGCTCGTCACCGTCTGACCGACACCGAACGGATTGCCGATCGCCAGGACGATATCGCCAACTTCCAGCGCGTCCGAGTCCGTCATCTCCAAGGTGGGGAAGCGGGTCCCGTCAGCGTCGATGCGCAGCACGGCGATGTCTGTTTTCTCGTCCTGCAGAATGACCTTGGCGTCGAATTCACGGCGATCGGACAGCGCCACGCGGATCTCGGCGGCCGCGCCACCGCCACCCTGAATGACGTGGTTGTTTGTGACGACAATGCCTTCCGGGCTCACGATCACGCCTGAGCCAAGCGAGTTCTGCGCCCGCTCCCGGGGCATGCCGAGCCCTTCGCCGAAGAAGCGGCGGAAAAACGGATCGTCGAAGATCGGCGGCGCGGAGGTTTTAACACGCCCTCTGACGTAGACGTTGACCACCGCCGGCGCTGCACGCTTCACGATGGGCGCAAACGAATACTGAATTGCCTCCTGAGACGGCGGCGGCATGCGGCCCTGCGCCTGCGCGGCCGGAGCCGAGATACCGGCCATCATCAGAGTTGCGATCGTCGCTATGACGAAACCAAGCCTATAAGTCATTTGTGCGTTTCCCTCGCATGCAGTGCACCAATGCCGGCTCCCTGCGAGGACAGGCATGCAGCAGCCGACGAACGATCGGGTCGGACTATACGGCGGGGTTGGCGGGATTTGGAAGGTGCCGACTGGTCCCATGTCGGCGACCCACATGCGTTGGCGCAACACGATTGCGCGATTGGCCGACACCTCCTTTTACCTCTCCCGTGGAGAGCGGGCGGCGCGAGCGCGTGAGCGATTAAAGCATCAGCAGTACTTGGGAGAACATCCTCACCCTGCCCCTCTTGCCGCCAGGGAAAGGAAGATTGCGTGAGCACTCAGATGTTTCAATCAAGCTCGAGTGGCTCCAGGCATGCTCCATACAATCACCCCAAAACGCCAAAAGGCACGCGCCTGTCCGGCGACGTGCCTCTCGGAATTCTCAATTGATCAGCGCAACGATTATGCGCCGGCCGAATCCTGCTCGCTCTGCTGAGCGGCGACGCGGGCCCGGTCTTCCTTGCCCTTGGCCGACTCGTCGCGATCAACCAGCTCGATAACGGCGCGCGGAGCGTTGTCACCATAGCGGAAGCCAGCC
>JAEZBU010000371.1 GCA_023426855.1 Pseudomonadota bacterium
AACTGATACCTGCAATGGGCCCAGCCCATTGCACACCACGCGCCGACCGGCGTAGCGGCTGCCTTGCGCGGCCGCTCCGAGGCGACGGCCAACCTATAGTCGACGTCGCCGTGATTGAACGGGCATCTGTCGATCGCGGAATTGTACTGATCGACGAACCAGTTGAGCTGCGCCGAGGTGGTGATTTCGGTCACCTCGAGCTGATCGAGCAGGCGGGCAACCTGCATGGCGCACTTCTGCAGCGCCAACGACTTGACGCGATAATCGTTTATCGCCTCGAGGAACGTCACAATGATGATGAAGATCGAGGACAGCACGCCCACGAACACCAGCATCTTGCCGTTCGCGCCTTGGAACGTGTCTTCGAACAGGCTTGGATAAAGCGAGATCGCGACGCCGTACAAGGCGAACATGGCGAGCGCAAAAAGGCTGAAGTGGTTCTTCTTTTCCATGCGCGCATGCGCGTTGAAACGCGCGCGCTTGACGATCCTCATGGTGGTTGTCAGCCGCCGCTTTGCAGCACGCAATTCGCTTTCGCCGCTGGCAACATCGAGTTTCTGAGTGATCGCCCCGCTCATGTGGCCTGACTATCGGCAACACGTGATGGCGACAATGATTCGTTGATTGGCGCGTCGGGTATCCACACCAGCGTGGCCCCATTGCCCGCAACTCGGCGACGCAGTTCGGCCGATCAGCGCTCTTTAAGCACTTCCATCAGCACAGTGGCATTGTTGTGCTCCTCATCGCGCTTGGCGAACAGCAGCGTCAGCTTCTCCTTCTTGGCCAGCTTACGCAGCCGCGCCAGATCCGCCTGCAAGTCGGGCGCCGCGAGTTCGTCCCGATAGCGACGCTCGAACTCCTCCCATTGCTTGGGGTGACTGGCGAACCAGCGCCGCAGATCGTCGCTCGGCGCGATCTCCTTCAACCATTCGTCGATGGCCGCCTTCTCATGGGTCAGCCCGCGCGGCCAAAGTCGGTCGACGAGCACGCGATGGCCGTCAGTTGCAGCGGGTGACTCGTAGATGCGCTTGCAGGTCAGCATGATGATCATTCCGTTCCGATCGGCAGACACCTTACTAACTAGCTAGGCCGTATGCCGGTTACCGCTGACGCATGATTTTTCGTCATCCTGACGACCGCTCGCCTACTCGCCAGGAACCTGGAAGACCGATGACGGGTGATGGAAGCGATTGACGACGTTCTGCAGCAACCGCGAAACGTTGTTCTCAAAGTTGTTGGTCGGAAGGCTGCCGCAGAACGTGATCGAGCCGGTGGAAAACACCGCGCCATTGTTCGGCGTTTCGAAGAAAGTCATGTCGGCGCGGATCAACTCCTGCGCAGGCTTGCCCGCAATGGTCGTGATATGCGTGAGCTGTTCCTCGGGCACCAGGATCCAGGGTGCGTCGGGTGGATGATTCTCCGAGGCGGCAATGACCAGGGCATGCGCGGGTGTGCCGAGCCGTTTATCGGTTCGATCGAGTTCAAATCCTGCCGCGCCGTGGCCCGACAGGCCGAAATCGCCGATCTTGTCTTCCGTGATGCCGTCCAGAATCCATGACACGCGTGGATCGGAGGCTTCGGAACGTACGCGATAGTAGGATCCCACGAAGTTGCCCTGCGCGGTAAACCCGACCCCGATCAGCTCCTGCGGTGGGCGGCCATTCCTGCGCCACATGCCGCCATACTCGCCATCGAGCTGGTTGTAATATTCACCCGCATCGGCCGCCCAGGCGCGAATGCCGCCTTCCGCGCGGCGAATCTCGATCAGTCCCGGCTTCTCCTGCGACAGCGCGATCTTCCAATAGAAGCCGTTGCCGCCGAGATAGCAGAAGCGGCCGCCGTTATCGCGATAGCCCTCCAGCGCATCCAGCATCTCCCGCGTGTGATACTCGGGATGCGACGCGGTCATCACCGTGCGGTAATTCTTCAGAACGTCGTAGCCTTCGTGATGCAGCTCCCAATCCGTGACGAGATCGTAGCTGTATCCCTTGGCCTCGAGCCACGCGAGCAGATGCGTGTCGGCCGGGAAATGTCGCAATCCCGATGCGCGGATATCCGAAAACGGATAGGTGATGAAGCCGATGCGCACGTTCAGCATCGGCCGATGCCAGGACGCAAAGCAGATGCCGCTTCCATCCGTGTGATAGTTGTAGGTCGACAGACCGTATTCGGGATGTGCTCCGGGATGGTGCGGGTACGCGCCCCAATCCGCCGCCTGTTTTTCCCAGGCTCCGCGCCAGTCCGGGTTCGTCCATTCCGGACGATCGTGGTTGTGATAGACGACGTACGTGAAGGTCGAGATCAGCACGCAGATATCGGCAGTCGTCTTGCCTTTCGGCGGCACCACGAAGAACGGGACGTTGTCCTCGTGATCGCCGGCCTTGATCCGCAATGCGTAGGCGCCTGACCGGAAATTCGACGGCACAGTCCAGGTATACGCGGTCGGCCAGCGACAGTCGTCCAGGTCGTCCTCGTGAAAATGGATCGCCGCATACTCGCTCGGTGCGTGCCGCCAGCACATCTCCCGGCCTGTCCACTTGGCGCCCGTGACCGCGCGCGTTGGCTGATTGACCAGCGTGCCGTGCAAAGCATGCGGTCCAAAATCGAAGATGCGATTGGTGGCGATATCGCGCGAGAAATCCCATCCCGCAACCAGCCCAGCCAGCGGATCACCATCACCCGCCACCATCACTTCAGCCGGCGAAAGCGCGCGCGAAAAAATCAACGGCCGCTCGATGCGGCCGTTGAAGCTCAGGCTGACAAACTCATCGGTCACACCGCTGATGAAGACATGGCCTTCGTCAATCGGGCTGGGCAACGTCAGATCCAGCGCAGCCGACCGGACAGCGCCGTCAGGTTTGCCGGCTTTCAATGGCTGGCGGTTCAAGGTCGCCTGCCCCGCCAGCGAGTCATAAGTCAGCCAGAGGCGATACCAGGTCTGATCATCGACCGACGCTGGCAGTTCCAGCCGCACCAGTTGGCCGTCCGCCTGCGCGAACGTGGCCACAAACCGGCCTTGCGGGTCCATACCGAGAACGATGCCGCGATGTCCCTGCGAATCGAGCAGCGAAAAAATCGCGCAATCTCTATTGCCGATCCTGGTCGGCTGAACGGTGGCGACGAGCGTAAAGCTGGACAGGCTGGAGAGCGCCGCCGTGGCGTCGATGTGCGCGTAAGATCCGCGTCGGACATCGTGACGTCCGGGCATTGCGACGGTCTTGATACTCGCGCTTACCGGCTCTTCCTGTATTCCGGGCCCGGCGGGATTGGGGTCGGCGCATATCACGCGGACGAGTTTCGTGGCGACAGGCGCGCCCGTTGCGTTCGAAACTTTGAAAGCTATCGTTTCACCCGGCCTGACAGAAAGCCGGTCTGCATACGCTGCGATCGGCAACATCGAAACCCCTCCCCATTGCACTGGTCTCAAGGCCAGTGCCGCGCAAGTAAGGTTTCTCGAAAGCGGCATCGGGTCAAGCACCGACGCCACTTTCCTTGCGTTTAGGGCGCGAGCGAAATAGGTGCCGGTGGCGCCTCGGGATCGCGCTCGCCCGCCAGTTCACGGGCACCGTCGCGGCCATAAATGTCCGGCCGGAATTCAACACGGCCGTCTGCTTCCGCCCATGCCGTGATGTACGTGAAGTAGACCGGCACCTGCCGCGTCAACGTCACATCGTGCGCCTGACCGCCGTTGATGACGTCCTGGGCGCGACCGGCGCTCTCCCAGCCCTGCTCATAGCGCGCAATCCACTCGACGAGCTGGAAGACATCCTGCACGCGCACACAACCTGCGCTGAACGCCCGCGCGCGCTGATTGAACAACTGCTTCATCGGGGTGTCATGCATGTAGACAATGTCCGAGTTGGGCATGTCGATACGCACGAGACCCAGCGCGTTCTGCGGACCAGGATCCTGACGGAATTTGATCTTGTTCGCATCGGCTGTACGCCAATCGATATGCGTCGTGTCGATCTCGGGACCGCCAAACCCGTTGAACGCCCGGATCTGCTCCTTCTGGAGATACTCTGGTTCTTTCACCAGGCGCGGAATCAGATCCAGCGATGCCACGCTATCGGGCACGCGCCAATACGGGAAGAAATTCAATGCCCTGATCGTCGCCTTGATGCTCGGCGTCTGGCGATCGGGCTTACCCACGATCACCCGGTGGCGAAGGCGCACCTCGTAGCCCTCGACCGCTTCCAGCTGGAAGGAAGGAACGTTGACCAGGACATAGCGATCCTCGATGCGGCCCTGCATCAATTCACGAATGCGCCGCTGGTTGAGCCTGAGCTGTTCCAGACGTGCATGGGCGGACACGTTGAGCTGCGCCAAGGTCGGCGCATCGACTCGGCCTGACGTGCGCAGGCCGAAGCTTTCCTGGAAACGCTTGACCGCCTCTTCGAGCCGTCCGTCGAACCGGAAGCTCATGTCGAAGCCATTACCATGAGACGGATGATCGCCAGAGATCACCAGCCGGCGGCGGACATAGGGAATGCGCTCGTCATCGTCGCCCGCGCGCAAGATCCTGCCGGTTGGAATCGGGGTCCATCCACCTTGCGAGACGATCTTCTGATAGCGATCGACCGCGACGTCCATCTGCTGCAGCATGATATCGCTGCGCATCGGCACGGCATCCGGCCGCAAATCGTTGACAACGTCGGGGGGCAGCGGCGCCGGCGTGCGGACCCGATTGTTAGCCAGCGGGTCGAAGATATTCTCCCACCACTTGGCCTCTGAAGCCTGAGCTCGCGCACCGGTAGCACCGAGTCCAAGGACGCCAGCACTGGCGCCTAGTATCAACCCGCGTCGGGTCATGCCAGGGCCCGTAGAAGTCGCGCCCATCAGTTCGGATTTCCTTTTCCGCATCTCGAACTCGATTGGTTGTCTCATGATCAAATGAACAGCGAAGCGATGTGCGGCCCCGCGACGAACGCCTACATACCCTGAACGAAAAGATTTGGCCAAACAAAGGCTGTTGATCAGACCGCGACCCATTGGAAAGGCCGTTGCGGCCGCGCTGGCCGGTCAAATTTACCGTTCAACTTGTCAACTGCGCCACCGTCTCTATACGTTGTTTCCAATGACAAGAATCGGCCGGGTTCAGCCGGTCGTTTATTAGGGAGAAGACATCAATGGCAGATATCAGTCGTCGCCAGGTTCTGGCGGCCGGCGCTTTGACCGGTGCCGCCGCCGTGTTGGGGACTCGCCCAGCCTGGGCACAAGCAGCCTACCCATCCAGGCCGATCCAGTTGATATGCCCCTGGGGTGCTGGTGGCGGAACCGACGCGACCGCACGAATCATCGCAGCCATCATGGAAAAGGACCTTGGCCAGCCATTCAACGTCGTGAACCGCACAGGCGGCTCAGGTGTGGTAGGACATTCGGCTATCGCTACCGCCGCGCCGGACGGTTACACGCTCGGCATGATCACGGTCGAAATTACCATGATGCATCATCAGGGCCTTACGGAACTCAATCCGACCAGCTTCACGCCACTGGCGCTGATGAATGAAGACCCGCCAGGCATCCAGGTGCGGACCGACAGCCCCTACAAGAACATCAAAGACCTTTCCGAAGCCATCAAGTCCAAGCCAGCGGGCACCTTCAAGGCTTCGGGCACAGGCCAGGGCGGCATCTGGCATCTCGCGCTGGTCGGCTGGCTGACCGCAATGGGCTTGAAGCCGGATCATGTTCCGTGGGTACCGTCCAACGGTGCGGCGCCTGCCATGCAGGATCTGGCCGCCGGCGGCGTCGACATCGTCACCTGCTCGGTACCGGAAGCCAAATCCATGATCGATGCTGGCAAGGCTGTCTCGCTGGCGGTCATGGCACCGCAGCGCAATCCGGCCTTCAAGGACGTGCCGACCCTCACAGAGGCGGCTGGCATTCCCTACTCCGTTGGTGCCTGGCGCGGCATTGCGGGACCGAAGGGCTTGCCGCCGGAGGTTTCGTCAAAAATTACGGCAGGCCTCAAGAAGGCTTTTGAATCGAAGGAGTTTAAGGACTTCATGACATCGCGGGGCTTTGGCATGACCTGGGGAGATCCGGATCAATTCGCCAAGTTCATGGCCGAGGGCGATGCCAAGATGAAAGCCGCTATGACCGCCGCCGGTCTGGCAAAGAAGGCATAAAGCATGTGTCGGCCGCAACTACGCCAAAGATATGTAGTTGCGGCCGATACGCGTCGTCTGCTACCGAATCAAGCAATCAAAAGAAACAGAACGAACCGCCGCAACGACAAGGCTCTTTATAAAAATCACTGCGCCCTCCCACGGGACGAAAGTGTGAGCTGGCAAGTTCGTCGATTGTCGCAAACTAGAGGAAACACCGCGACGGACGCCTTGCGTCTCAATCGCAAACCAAGGGAGCCGCTCTTCTTTCATGCGCATAAATGACAGCATCTCGGGCCTAGCACTCATCCTGCTGGCCTCAAGCATGATTTACATATCGTTCGGCTTTCCGGACTTTCCTGGACAAAAGTACGGCCCAGCGTTGTTCCCCCAAGTCGTATGCTCAGGCATGCTGATTTGTGGCGCGCTCCTCGTCTATCGGGGGCTCGGCGCGCGTCGCAACGGCGGGCAGTGGGTAGAACTGGCTGACTGGACACGGGACAGCGGCAATATCTTATCGTTCGCTCTGCTGCTCGGACTGGTGGTGTTTTACATCCTGTTTTCTGAACAAATCGGCTTCATACCCATCACGTTCGGAATTTTGCTGGTGCTGTTTCTGTGGCTACGTGTCCGCCTGATTACGGCGTTGATCGTAGCACCGACGGCAACGTTGGTGGTCCATTGGTTCTTCGCGGACCTCCTGCGCGTGCCACTACCTCGTGGCCTTCTCCTGCACATTCTCTGAGGACTGGCCGACATGGTAGATATTCTTGCCCAAGCCTTCGCGCTGGTTTTCGATCCTTACGTACTCTGGGTTTGCTTGCTCGCCGCAATCTTCGGAATCTTCGTCGGTTCCGTGCCGGGCCTTACGGCCACCATGGCAACGGCGCTGTTGGTTCCGGTAACGTTTTTCATGCCACCGGTTCCCGCCATCGGCGCCATCGTGACGGCAACCGCAATGGCAATTTTCGCAGGCGACATTCCAGCAGCCATGCTGCGGATTCCGGGAACGCCGGCATCGGCTGCCTACGCCGACGACGCTTATCAGATGACCAAGAAGGGTCAGCTCGATCTCTGCCTTGGCGCCAATTTGGTGTTCTCGGCAATTGGTGGCCTGTTCGGTGTTGCGATCTTGATCGTCGCCGCGCCGATGCTTGCTGAGATCGCGCTCAACTTCTCTTCTTTCGAATATTTCTGGCTGGCGGGGCTCGGCTTGACCTGCGCCACATTCATCGCGCAGGCGGACGCATTGAAGGGATTTACAGGGCTGCTGATCGGATTGGCAATCGCCACCGTCGGCATCGATCCAGCAGCCGGTCAGCCGCGCTTTACCTTCGGGTCGGTTGAACTGCTGCAGGGTGTCAGCTTCATCCCCGCGATGATCGGCCTATTTGCCATTTCGGAACTGCTCAGAAACATCACGACCATCGATCAAGCTGGTGAACTCGTAAAGCAGTCAGTCGGCAACATCTTCAAAGGCATCGGCGAAGTGTGGCGCCGGTATTGGAAAAACTTCCTTCGCGGCTCGGCAATAGGTACGGCGATCGGTGCGTTGCCCGGCGCCGGTGCCGACATCGCAGCCTGGATATCGTATGCGGTTTCGAAGAAGTTCTCGAAACAGCCCGAAAAATACGGCACCGGTCACATCGAGGGCATCGTCGATTCGACATCGGCCAACAACTCGTCCGTCGCTGCGGCCTGGATACCTGCGCTCGTGTTCGGCATCCCTGGCGATTCGATCACCGCGATCGTCATCGGCGTCCTTTACATGAAGAACATGAACCCGGGACCATCTCTGTTCCTGGAAAACCCGCAGCTTATCTATGCCGTGTTCATAATCTTCATTCTTGCCAACTTGTTGATGTTGCCGATCGGATGGGCCGGCATCAAGCTGGCTAAGCAGACCCTGCGGACTCCGCGCAATATCCTGCTGCCCATCATCCTGATCTTCTGCATCGTTGGTGCGTATGCCATGACCAACTCGATCTATGGCGTCATCATCATGCTGATCCTGGGTGTGTTCGGCTGGATTCTAGAAGAGAACGGCTTCCCTGTAGGGCCGATCATTCTGGGGTTGGTGTTAGGCGAGCTATTTGAGCAAAGCTTTATGACCTCGATGATCAAGGCGGATGGTGACATCCTCGGTTTCTTCGAGCGGCCGATCGCTGGCACCCTTGGTGTTCTGACGCTGGTGCTTTGGGCGTACATGCTCGCCCGTCCGATGCTCAGAAAGCCGGCTCCGGCGTCTTAACCGGACGACGTCGTTCCTACGAAGCTCACGGGACGCGCGCGGCAACGCGCGCGTCTTTTGCTTTACAGAGGTGTTGCGTCGTGCACTGAGGTGCGACCGCCGCGAATGTCGTTCAGACTTCCTCCTACCCCGCGCGATTGTATGGCTTGTGCTTTCGCCTGAGTTGCCCCGCCCAAAAGCTTAGTCCAGTCGAGCCGTGTCGCTTTTGACCGAGGGAACCGCAGCCAGCAACGCTGAGTTCTCCGACGGCAGAATTGTGAGTACGCCGGGATGGAGTTGTGCATGCGAAGCGTCGTCGCTTCGGCGCTAATCGTCACGTTGATGGGTGATTACGGCGCTGCACCAGCATGGGCCGAGGGTCAGCGGATCGTCGACACCGACCTCGTCCGCGTTCGCGTTGAGACGGTGGCTAGCGGATTAGATCATCCGTGGGGGCTGGCGCTGCTGCCGGATGGCCGGTTTCTCGTGACAGAGCGCAATTCCGGCCAGCTACGGATCGGTACCCAAATTGGCGAGTTGTCGGAACCGGTCGAGCACGTCCCTGACGTCTATCGCTATCAAGGCCCCGACGAATTGAGTCAGGGCGGCCTGTTCCATGTTGCTCTTCACCCGGACTTCGCGCGCAATCGCCTCGTTTATCTGAGCTTCTCCCAGCCGTCCTCGGAGGGCGCGGGAACAGCTCTTGCACGGGGCAAACTCAACGAAAGCGGCGGTGCGCCAAGCCTCGACGACGTCGAGGTCATCTACTCTATGAATGTGCATGATTCCAGTGGCATGCACTTCGGTGGCCGCTTCGTATTCGAACCGCGGACCAACAACATCCTGCTGTCCATCGGCGACCGTCAGATGATGTCGCGGGCGCAAGATCTGACCGACCACGCCGGCTCGATCATCCGCATCACCGACGAAGGCCACACGCCGCCGGATAACCCTTTCGTCGGGCAGGAGCAGAAAAGCGAGCTGATCTATTCGTCGGGCCACAGGAACATCCAGGGCATGGCCATCGCCTCACGCACCGGCGATTTGTGGGTCAACGATCGCGGCCCGATGGGTGGTGACGAAATCAATCTCATCAAGCCCGGCCTCAACTATGGATGGCCGATCCAGACCGGAGGTGCCGATTCTTCCGGCGCGCCGATCGGCAAGGGTGCGTATGTGGAGGGCATGCAGCCCCCCGTTCATATCTGGCCGCAGACCGTCGCCCCATCCGGCCTCGCGATCTACGATAGCGGCCAGTTTTCCATGTGGTCGGGGGATCTGCTGCATGGCGGCCTCGCCGCGCACGGGCTGGTGCGCACCCGCATCCAAAACGGCAAGGTCACTGCAGACGAACTCATTCCGCTCGACCGCCGCATCCGCGACGTGCAGCTCGCCGCCGATGGCGCAATCTGGCTCGTCACGGACGATGAGCGCGGCGAGGTGATGCGGCTGGTGCCGCAAGCGCCGGAAGCGACCGGCTTTGCTCCAGGCCCGCCGGGATACGGCGGCGGCATCAACAAATGATCCCGCGGCGCGTGCTCAGCGCTTAACCCTCAACCACAGCCCCCCGAGAATAAGCAGCGGCAGCAGCCCCTGGAGGGCCATGATGCGCAGCGCATCGACCGTTTCGAAGCGATCGAAAAGGAAACCTGTATTGTAGAAACCGATGGTCGAAGTGCCAATGAAGACGGCCAGGAAGCCAGTCGCGCGTCCCCGCATGGCCGGCGGGGCCATTGTGTAAACAAGAGCGTACTGGCTGGCGGCGAAACAGGCCGATGCGACCCCGATCAGCAGCAAACCAAACGCAGCGACGCTGAGGGTCATCCAGGCCGACATGAGAAGCAGCAGCGCTACGAAGCCGAGCGTCCCGAAGTAGTAGAGCCGAAACAGCGATCTTTGTCCCGCCAGCATGCCGATAACGATTGCACCGATGGTGCCACCTATTCCTTCGGATGCCGACAGCGCCCCGATGCCGACCGGGGACAACGCAAACTCGCGCTCGCCGATCACAGGCACCATGCTGATAACCGGAAAGCACCAGATGTTGAAAACGACTGTGATGCCGAGCACGATCAATAGCGGCTTGCTGCGCAGCAGTTCCGGCGGGGGAATGAGCATCGCGAATGGCGATGGCCGCGTTGCCGTGCTCGACGGCCGCGCCTCCCTGCCGGGCAACTCCAGGCTGGCGGACAGCACGAAGCAGATAAAATACACGACCATGCTCAGGCCGAAGATGCCCGTGATGCCCGTCCACTGATACACCAGACCGCCGAGCAGCGGCCCGAGTGCGCGCATGGTGAACATGGTCGAGCTGTCAAAGCTGCTTGCGGCAGTGATGCGTTCCGGCCCAGCGGCGTCCATCATCAGCTGTCGCCTGAGCGGCATATCGGTGGTCCACAGCAGTCCGGCGATGACGGCGCTGACCAGCACGACGCCATACCCCGCCAACCCGGCAGCAGCGATCAACGCCATCACTGCGGTCGCCAAGGATGCAACGAAGTATGAGATCATGAGCATGCGGCGACGGTCGAGATAATCCGCCAGGGCACCGACCATGAAACCCAGCAGCATGTACGGCACCATGCGCACGATCGCGACCAGCGCGACGAGCTGCGGCGAGCCTGTTACCTCATAGGCAAATACGCCCAGCGCCAGGAATTCAAGCCAGCGCGCCATACCCACAGCAGCGCCGGTGAACCACAAGCGTCGGTAATCGGGCACGGCAAAAAGCGCGCGCATCGCGGAAGGCTGCTGAATCACGGACCGGTACAGGAGGTTGGAGCAATCGGGACCGAACTATCCCAGCGCCACCATGGCTAGGTTCCCGCACCTTGTCGACAACAAGACATGCTGCGCCGCAGCGAATCCAACAATGGATCCGCTGCGGCGATTGCACGAGCTGAAGATTCGAGAGGAAATTACTCCAGGCAGAGGCCGCCGAGCTTCAAACGCTCAACGATACTCTCGCTGATGCCTGGTACACGCTCGACATCGTCCCAATTGCGAAACGGCCGACGCTGAACCAGTGCTTGAACGCGCGCGGGACCGACATCCGACAGATGAGCCAGAAGGTCTGGCGACGCGGTGTTGAGATCAAATCTGCTGAGAGAGTGTTCGTAATGAGCACTCCGTTCGCAGGTGCGAGCCAAAGTCGTCAAAGTCATCAGGAGTTTGCCCTCCTTGCCCAAAACACACCAACAACGTTGCCGTTGGTGGTTGGTTCCATGGGCAACAATTGCTCAGCAATTGAGCGTCAGTTGGGCAAAGCAGAGGTTTTACCGCGACTTAGCGGTATAGATCGGCTCGCGTCGGTGGCAGAGGCGACGGCCCTTTGGCATTGCGGCTGGCCAGCGTCTGGTAGATGCGCAGCGTACCCCGCGTGAAGGCCAGCGAGACGCCGGCGAGATACACCACCCAGATGCGATATTTCTCTTCGCCGACGTGCGCGATCGCCTTCTCACGCTCCGCCGTCAGGCGCTCGCACCACAGCCGGCAGGTCCGCGCATAGTGCAGCCGCCATGCTTCGATATCGTTGACCTCGAAACCGGCGCGCTCCATCGCCACGGCGGAATGTCCGATGTCGTCCAGCTCGCCGCCAGGGAAAATGTATTTTGCAATGGCGCGTTGCTCGGGACGCATACGCCGGCCACGCCAGGATTGCTTCGGTGCGCGGCGCGAAATCGCGTGATTGAGGAAAAGACCGTCCTCGGTCAGTAGCGAACGCACCTTACCCATGTACTTCGGGATGTTGGCGATGCCGATATGCTCGTACATGCCGATCGAAGCGATCTTGTCGAACTTGCCCTCAACCGAGGCATAATCCTTCAGTTCGAGCGTAATCTTGTCGCTGAGACCGAGCCGCGCCACCTTCTCGCGCGCGAAATCAAGTTGCTCCTGCGACAGCGTGATGCCGTGCGCCGTCACGCCATGATGCTGCGCCGCGTGGCAGACCAGCCCGCCCCAGCCGCAGCCGATATCGAGAAAGCGGTCACCGGGCTTCAGCCGCAGCTTCCGGCAGATCATCTCCAGCTTGTCGCGCTGCGCGGTGGCCAGATCGTTCTGCCAATCCGTGTAGTAGGCGCAGGAATAGACCATCTCAGGATCGAGGAAGAGCGCGTAGAAATCGTTCGACAGATCGTAGTGGAATTGCACGAACGCCTTATTGTCGCGCTTCTTCTGCGACCGGCCGGTAATCTCGCCATCAAACCCGTGCGCGTCCTGCGGCTTCGTCGCCGGCTCCAGCAGGAAGGACGACAGCGAGCGCAGCAGCGTGAGCTTGCTCAGCCCCTTCAGCTTGGCCGAGCGACGGCCGCGTTCCAGTTGCAGGCCGAAGTCGATTAGCGTGCCGCCGCGGAAATCGATCAGGCCGTCGATGTAATGGCGAATGATGTTGTCGAGCGAAGGCCGGCGCAGCAGCGCGCCGATGACACCCGGGCCAGCGATCGAAATCACGAACGGGCCTTTGACATCGCGCCCCAGCGGCACACGCGAGCCGTCCCACAGCTTGACCGACGCGTCCAGATCGAGCTGATCGGCCACCATGCCGATCAACTGGCGCGCAGCCGTGAGCTGACGTTCGCTCTTGCTCATGCAATCCCCCGCCGGGTGTTGTTATCAGGCAGCGATTTGCATATTAGCCGCGCGCGGGCTCTCCATGATAGCCGCAACGCCCATGCCGCCGGCTGTGCACACCGAAATCAAACCGCGGCCGCCATTCTCATTCAACAGCTTGGCGAGATTGGCGACGATGCGCGCGCCGGTCGCCGCGAACGGATGGCCATACGCCAGTGACGAGCCCTTGACGTTGAGCTTCGCGCGGTCGATGGCGCCGAGCGGCTGATCTTTGCCCAGCACCTTGCGGCAATACTCAGGATCTTCCCACGCCTTCAGCGTCGCCAGCACCTGCGCGGCAAACGCCTCATGGATCTCGTAGAAATCGAAATCCTGCAGCTTAAGCCCGGCGCGATCCAGCATCTGCGACACCGCGATCGTCGGCGCCATCAGCAGGCCATCGCCGCCGACGAAGTTGTTGGCAGCCGTCTGGTAGAAGGTCAGATAGGCCAGCACCGGCAGCCCGTGCTTTGCAGCCCACTCCTCCGATGCCAGCAGAACCGCCGCCGCGCCATCGGTCAACGGCGTGGAGTTGGCTGCGGTCAGCGTGCCACGCCCGGTCTTGTCGAATGCGGGCTTCAGCGTCGCCAGCTTTTCGAGATTGATGTCCTCGCGCAGGTTGTTGTCGCGGAATACGCCAGCAAACGGGATGATCAGATCATCCTGATATCCCGAAGCATAGGCCTCGGCCGCCTTGGTGTGGCTTTCGTAGGCGAGTTGGTCCTGCTCGCTGCGCGGGATGTTGTAATCCTGCGCCATGAGTTCGGTGTGCTGGCCCATGTTCAGCCCGGTGCGCGGCTCGCCAACCGACGGCGGCTGCGGCGCCAGTTCGGCGGGCGATAGCCCCTTGAACACCTTGATCTTGTCCCACATCGACTTCTTCTGCGTCATCTGCGTCAGACGATTGGCGAAGCGCTTCGAGAACACGATCGGCGCATCCGACGTGGTGTCCGAACCCATTGCGATGCCGCACTCGATCTGACCGGACGCGATGTTGCCGGCGATGCTCATCGCGGCCTGCAAGCTGGTGCCGCACGCCTGCACCATGGTGATGCCAGGCGTCGAGGGCGCGAGCTTGGTGCCGAGCACGGCTTCGCGCGCGATGTTCCAGTCCTTCGAGTGGCTGACCACAGCACCGCCGATCACTTCATCGATGTGCTCACTTTCGAGATGGTACTTGTCGACCACGCCGTTGAGCACGGCGGTCATCATTTCGAGGTTGGATTGATCGGCATACAGCGTATTCGACCGGCAGAACGGTATGCGCACACCGCCAAGCACGGCGACACGACGAAGAGATTGAGCCATCACTTTGCTCCTGTCAGATCCCGCTCGCGCCGCGAGCAGGCCAAGTCCATAAGCTTCTCCCCGATCTCGGAGAGAGACTAAATCTATTCGGCGGCCGCACGCGGTTCGCCCACCGCGCCAACCTGCGTGCTGGCGCGATAGTGCAACGGACCGCCGCGGAACGGCGCAAAGCCGGTACCGAAAATGACGCCGGCATCGACCAGATCGGCGTTCGCGACCACGCCTTCGTCACGGCAGCGTTCGCATTCGGCAATCAGCGGCTCTATCAGCTCACGGCCGAGACGTTCCAGCCCCGCCTTGTCGTAAGTCTTGTCAGCTTTCTGCGGCTTGCCGTCCTTCCAGACGTAGAAGCCCTCGCCGGTCTTCTTGCCGAGCTTGCCTTGCGCCACCATGCGGTCGAGTTCTGAATTGTCGCTTGCCAGACCGAGAATCTTGCCGACGTGGGCGCAGATATCGAGGCCGACGGTATCGGCGAGTTCGATCGGACCCATCGGCATGCCGAACGTGCGCGCCGCCTCGTCGATGCGCTCTTTTTCCTCGCCGGATTGAAGCCGCTGCATCGCGCCCATCAGGTATGGCGCCAGCACGCGGTTGACCAGGAAGCCCGGCACGCTCTTCACCACCAGCGGGAACTTGTCGATGGCGGTGACGAACTTCGCGCCCTTCTCGATCTCGCTTTCGCGGGTTCCCGCGCCGCGCACCACTTCCACCAGCGGCATCTTGGCGACCGGATTGAAGAAGTGAATGCCGATCAGACGCGCCGGATCAGCCAGCGCGTTCGCGATGTCCTCGATCATGATCGATGAGGTATTTGTCGCCAGCACGGCACCTGGCTTCAGCTTGCCTTCGAGCGACTTGAACAGCTCCTGCTTGACCTCGAGCTTCTCGACGATCGCCTCGATGACCACATCGACGCGGCCGATGTTCTTGCCTTCGGGGTCGGCGATCAGACGCGCCTTGGCAGCATCGCGCTGCGCCTTGGTCTTGAACTTGCGCGCGAACAGCTTGCCCTGGGCTTCGATGCCCTTCTTGATCTGATCGGCCGAGATATCCTGCAGCGACACTTCCATACCGGAGGCGACGCACCAGCCCGCGATGTCGGCGCCCATGGTGCCTGCGCCGATGACGTGAACGCGCAGCGGCTTCCAGTCGAGGCCCTTCGGCGCCTGCGCTTTCAGCATCTCCGACAGGCGGAACACGCGACGCAGATTGCGCGAGGTATCGCTGATCATCAGCGGCGCGAAGGCGCGGGTTTCCGCTTGCTTCAGCGCTTCCAGGTTGCCGCCATGCGTCTCGAACAAGTCGATCAGACGGAAAGGCGACGGATAGTGATCCTCACGCACCTTCTTGCGCGTTTCGGTGCGCATCTTGTTGGCCAGCAGACCGCGCGCCGGCCACTGCGCCAGCATCGATTTCAGCCACCCGGCGGGCTTTGATTTGCGCTTCTGCAGCACCGCCTTGCGCGCGGCCCAGCGCAGGTTCAGCCGGCTGGCGACCAGTTCGTCGATATAGCCGAGCGCACGGGCGACAGGCGCGCGCAGCATCGAGCCGGTGAGCATGTTCTGCATCGCCGACATCGCGCCGGCTTGGCGAATGGAGCGCGCCGTGCCGTTGAAGCCGGGGAAAAGCCCGAGCTTCACCTCGGGGAAACCGACGCGGGTCGCGTCGTCGCGCGTAGCGATGCGGTAGTGGCAGGCCAGCGCCAGTTCCAGACCGCCGCCGACGCAGGCGCCGTGGATGGCGCAAACGACCGGCACCGGCAGGCGCTCGATGCGGTCGAGCATCATGTTGACCGGCCGGATCGCTTCGATGACCTTGGTCTCGCTGTCGAGCTGATCGAACTCGCGGATATCCGCACCGACGATGAAGCTCTTTTCCTTGCCGGACATGATGACCAGGCCGGAGATCTGGCCCGAACCCGCCAGCCCCTCGACGTGCTGGACGATGGCGCCGAGTTCCTCCAGCGGCCGCCGGCCGAGCGCATTGGCGCTCTCGCCTTCGCGGTCGAAGATGGCCCAGCCAATGCCTTCCCGGTCGACGGAAAAGCGCCAGTCCTTCAGTTGTGTCACATCCATCAGTTGCGTCGTATCGACCACGCTGAACCTCCTTGCCGCCTACTCGGCTGCAGCCCTGTTCTCACCCCGGGAATTATGGCCGACGCTGACGTAATGCGGTCTGACCTCTGCCGGGTCGAAATGATCAACGGCGATGACGCGATCGGTCAGGCTCTCGACCTCCCGCAACTGTGTCGCCTCGGACTCGCTGATGATGCCCTGGCGCGCCGCATCGCCGATCCAGTCGATGCCATGATAACGCCGTACCTTGCCCGCCCGGATCGCCCGTTCCAGCTTTTTCTCGGCCTCTTCCGCAGCAATCACCTTCTCCATCGCGACTTCGAGCAAGCCGGTTGGATCGCGCGGATCGCGCGTAAGATAGATGTGCCGCGTGAGACGGTCGCGCACTTCGCCGGGCTGCAACACCAGCCGCACGGCTTCGTGGCCGAGACGGTCCGGCGCGGGGCGGAAGTGATGACCCAGCGGGAACACCAGCACCCGCATCAGCACACGTCCCCAGGCAACCGGGAAATTGTCGATGGCGCCGCTGAGCGCATTATAGAAGCGATAAAGCCCGTTGCGCGCCGCCATCTCGACGATCACGCGGTCGTCTTCCGGGCGGCCGTCATCATCGAAGCGCTTCAGCACGCAGGACAGCATGTAAAGTTCAGACAGGGCATCAGCCAGCCGCCCGGTGATCTTCTGCTTGACCTTCAAGCCACCGCCGAGCAGCGCCACGGTCAGGTCCGCAACCAGCGCGAAGTTATGCGCCCCGCGCCAGATCTGCCGATACCATTCGCTCATGCGGCCGACCTTGTCGGGCGCATCGGCCAGCATGCCGCCGGTCAGATTGTGGAACAGCGCGCCGAACACATTGGCGACGCTGAACGAAATGTGGTTGAGAAACGCATCCTCGAATGCGACGAGTCCGGCCCGCGCATCCGGATTCTGCACCGCCTGGATCTCGCGATAGAGATACGGGTGAGACCGCAGCGCGCCCTGCGCGAATGTAATCAGCGTGCGGGTGAGAATGTTGGCGCCTTCCACCGTTATGCCGATGGGTACTGTCTGATAGGCGGACTGCAGATAGTTCGTTGGACCGTCGCAAATGCCGCGACCACCATGCAGATCCATGGCATCATTGACGGCATGGCGCATACGTTCGGTGGTCTGGTATTTCATCAGCGCCGAGATCACCGCTGGCTTCTCGCCGCGGCTGACCATGGCTGCCGTGGTGGCCCGCGCCGCTTCGTTGACGTAGGCAGCCTCCACCATACGCGCCAGCGGTTCTTCCAGCCCCTCCATGCGCCCGACCGGCAAGCCGAACTGGCGGCGAACCCGTCCGTACGCGGTCGAGAAGCGCAGCAGCGCCTTGGTTCCCGCAGTGGCCGACGACGGTAGCGAGATCGAGCGGCCAGCCGACAGGCACTCCATGAGCATGCGCCAGCCGTGACCAGCTTTATCCGCACCGCCAATCACCCAGTCGAGCGGAATGAAGACGTCGCGGCCCCAATTCGGACCGTTCGGGAACGCCACGCCGCCGGGCAGATGGCGGCGGCCGATGTTCACGCCGGGATGGTTGGTCGGAATGATCGCCAGCGTGATGCCGACATCCTCGCCCTTGCCGAGAAGGTTTTCCGGATCGAACAGGCGGAAAGCCAGGCCGAGCAGAGTCGCCTTGGGACCGAGCGTGATGTAGCGCTTGTCCCAAGAGAGGCGGACGCCAACCGTTTCCTTGCCGTCGTGCGTGCCGCGGACGACCGTACCGATATCGCGCATCGTGGCAGCGTCGGAGCCCGAAGTCGGGCCGGTCAAGGCAAAGCACGGAATCTCGTCACCGCGCGCCAACCGCGGCAGATAGTGTTCCTTTTGCGCGTCCGTGCCATACTTCTCGATCAACTCGCCCGGACCCAGCGAGTTGGGCACCATGACGATGGTCGAGACGTCCGGCGACCGTGATGAGATCTTGCCTAGGATCAGCGATTGCGCCTGGGCCGAGAAGCCGAGGCCGCCATGCTCCTTCGAGATGAGCATGCCGAGGAAGCCGTTGCGGCGCACGAAATTCCAGATGTCTTCGGGGATGTCGCGATCGGTATGACGGATCTTCCAGTCGTCGATCATCCGGCACAGCTCTTCCGTCGGGCCGTCCAGGAATGCCTGCTCTTCTTCGGTCAGCGTGATCGGCGGAATGTCGGCGAGCTTGTTCCAATCGGGGCGTCCGGAGAAGATCTCGGCATCAAATCCGGTGGTGCCGGCATCCAGCGCTTCCTGCTCGGTATCGGAAACCTTCGGCAGCACACCCCGAACCATGCGGAAGGCTGGTTCGACGATCACCCTGCGCTTGACGGCAGGGATCGACAGCACGGCCAGGGCAAGCGCCGGCAACCAGCCGATCAGGCTCCAGAACCCGAAGCCGCTCGACGTACCGTTGAATATCCCGGATTGCAGAACGAATGTCACCGCGGCCAGCGCGACGGCCCACAGCGCCAGCGGCGCCTGGCGCATGGCCAGGAAAAAGACAAGCGCAACGCAAACCAGAAAGAAAATCAACCCGGACATGGACTTCGCCTCCCTGCCATGCCGCTGTCCTGACCGTCTCCGACGGCGATGCGCATGGTTAATCGCTTGACCTTAACGTCAAGTTGAAAATTCAGACAATTGCCCGGATCGATATCGATCCGCCATCGTCGCCGACTTAAGACTAAACCAAGCACACGCTGCCGCGTGCACTCCTCGTTAGGGCAATATAGATAGTCCAGTCCGGGCTTGCGAGGCGTAGCGGCCAATAACACGGCCCTTGTTCACAAAAGCGCCCGTCAGTCGCTGCGTTGCCAATATTCACGCGCATACATATTCTAATCATCAGGTATTGGGGCCGGGGATGACCCAGATGGCGCAGGATTCTAACGCTGAGGTTGCTGATACGGCGTCGAAAAGCGAAATGCTGGCAGGCATGCAGCAGGCCGCTTCGGAGGCCGCGAAGTTGCTGCGCTCCATCGGCAGCCCCTACCGATTGATGATCCTGTGTTTGCTGATGGAGAGCAAGAAAACCGTCAGCGAGATCTCGGAAGCGATCGGCGCCCGGCAAAGCCTGACCTCACAGCATCTGACCCATCTTCGGCTGCACGGGCTGGTCGAGGTCGAGCGTCGCGGGCATTTCGCCTACTACTCGCTCGCCGACACCGTGGCCAAGGAAATCGTCGCGACGCTGTATAATCACTACTGCGCCGGCAAAATGCAGAAACCCTGAACACCACGTGACTGGGTCTGCCACCCGAGACTTGCAATAACAACACACACGACATGAGGAATGCTTGATGAAAGGCCGCGTGGTGGCATTGGGACTGGCAATGAGCGCAACAGCCACGGGCTCGTCACACGCCTCGGATCGTTTGATGGCTTACGGCCAACATCTGTC
>JAEZBU010000413.1 GCA_023426855.1 Pseudomonadota bacterium
GCCCAAACCAGCGCATCGAGCCGATCCGGGCTTCGCCCTCCGGCGAGGCCATCCGCACCGAATGCCAGCATCTGCGTTTCCAGCGCCGCGAATGTGCCGGCATGGACCACGCGTCCTTCCGCATACAAAGCAGCGACCGGCTCGGCGCGTAGCCACTTGCCCCGCGTCGCCCGCACCATGCGGATCGGCACGGCAGCATCGATCTGGCGCAGCACGTTCTGTACCAGATCACCGCCCTGGTTGACTTCGGCCACGATCCGGTCCGCCGCATACTCGCGGTACGCCGCCACCGCTGCCCGCGCCCACACATGCGGCTCGCGGCCTTGCAGCGTGCGATCGTCGAGAATGTAGGCACGTCCATCCGGCCCGATCCCCGCAACGCAAATCCCGCAGGCATCCGACGACCGCGTCGCCGTCACCGGCGGATCGACCGCCACCACGACGCGACGCAACGGCGGCGCCTCGGCCACGCGCGCCTCCGTGATCCATTCCAACCGCCACAGCGCACCGCTCTGCTCTTCGATCAGTTCGCCATCCAATTCCTGCCGACCCAGCAGCGTGCCGCCGTAACGGCGCTGCATCTCCGCGACGAACCCCGGCGCCAGATTTCCAGCATTGTCGATCGTGCGCACCCGCGTCGTCACGGCGCCGGCATCCTGCATGATCCGTTTCAGGATCGGTACGGGACGCGGCGTTGTGGTCACGACCTGACGCGGCATCGCGCCGAGCCGCAGTCCGAACTGCAGCATGTCCCACACCCGTTCCGGCTGCCGCCACTTGGCGATCTCATCCACCCACGCCGCCGCGAACTGTGGCCCGCGCAGCGCTTCCGGATCTTCCGCCGAGAACAGTTGCGCGACCACGCCGCTCGGCCAGGTGATCCGCCGCCGCGATGGTTCAAAGCAGGGCCGCTCGCCTGAACCATGCACACTGAGCAATCCCGACACACCTTCCACCATCACGCTGCGGGCCTGCTCAAGTGTTTCACCAACGAGCGCGATGCGCCCCATGCCCACATCACCAGCCGCCAGTCGCACCGCCTCCATCCGCACCCACTCCGCGCCGGCCCGCGTCTTGCCGGAGCCTCGACCGCCAAGAATCAGCCAGGTCCGCCACGGCGCACCGTCGTCGGTCGTCGCCGGCGGAAGCTGATCGTCACGCGCCCAGACCTGCCAGTCCGACGCGAGCCGGCGCAGATGTTCGGTTGGAATGTCGGCTAGAAGGTTCGCGATCTCATCGCGCGTTGTGGTGTTCGCGCAGCTTGAGAATGCGCTCCGCAATTTCGAGGCGGAGGCGGTCCGTGTCGTCTGCATCCGGCACGGTTCCCGATTGCCGTTTGCGGGCTGCGTCTGCGGAAGCATCGGTCTCAGCTTGCAGCTCCGTGATCTTGCTCACTGTCCTCGTCAACGTGCCGATCGCACGGGTGTCCCGCTCGCGGTCGGCAGCCGTGCCCGGCTCATCCGCGTTCATCTGCCTCTCCATCAGCTTGAGGTTCTGGTCGACGACTTTCAGCAAACGGCCGAGCAGCGCTTGTTTGCTGCTTGGCCGTTTTTTCTTCCCATTCCGATCCGTGCGCGGACCGCTTGTCTTCGGAGGTGGCCGCGCCGACCGCGGCGACCATCCTTCCGCAACACGACGCCTGCGCAACGCCGAGACCGTCACACCGTTGCCGGAGGTGATTTCGGCGACCGTGCCATCGCCTGTTTCATAAAGACGGCGGATGGCAACCCAATCGGGCGCCGGCCGCCGCGAGGCTTCCGTACGTCTCATTGTCTGACCGGGTTCATTGAGGATCGCGGCAGGGCTGCGCCATCGCAGCGCAGTTATTCGCAACTGTCGCATTATACAGATGTTATGCCGGAACAGCGTGACGCTGTCAATTCAAAAACAGTATAAGTAACTGATTTTATTTTGTTATTTTCGAACCAACGCCTGCTCGCAGGTCGACCTTATCACGCCCGGAACGGCCGAGGATAAACATCGTTCAAATAACCGAGCGGCATGGTTTCGTCCGCCAACACCGCACTGTTCTGCCTTGATTCCGGCCAAATCGGGCTGCTACGACTGGGATATCCGCTTGGGGTACGAGGTCGTAGACACCGCGTCTTTTGAAGGTCCGTGGCCATGTACTTGAAGCGAGTGGCGCTGGTCGCTAGCGCGCGTCATCTGTCGGATCGGTCCCAATGACAACCGCCGACACTCTGCTTTCGTCTCCCGCTACTCCGCTGCAAGCTGCGAACATCCCGTTGCGCAAGCCGATGCGTGGCTATCTGACGGCCACCGTCGTCTTCATCGCATCGTGGATCGTCCTGTCACTACCGTGGCTGATCGGCTCCCTGACCATTCCCTACGATGCCAAGGCGCACTTCCAGGCTCAAATCCAGTTCCTGGCAAACGCTCTGCATACCAACCAATCACCGATGTGGTCGCCGCATGTTTTCGTCGGCACGCCGCACATAGCCGACCCGCAATCGCTGATCTTCTCACCCGCCTATATCCTGGCCTGGTTCGACGCGATCCCGAGTTTCCGCGATCTCGACATCTACGTCCTGCTGCTGCTCGGCTGCGGCGGACTGGCAATCCTCGCGCTGTGCCGTGACCGTGGCTGGCATCCCGCCGGCGGACTGGTTGCCGCCATCATCTTCGCTTTCGGCGCGTCGGCCGCTTGGCGCATCCAGCACATCGGCCAAGTGCAGAGCTACGCCTTCTTCGCCTTCTCCCTCTGGCTGATGGTGCGCGCGCTCGACCGCTCGTCGCTCGTTTACGGCGTGCTTGCTGGTCTCTCTATCGGCGCCATGATCATCGAACCGGATCAAGTCGCCCTGCTCGGCTGCTACGTCCTCGCCGGCGTCGTCATCGGACATTGGTGGCAGCAGAACTGGAGCCTCGACGCCTTCCTGCGCA
>JAEZBU010000116.1 GCA_023426855.1 Pseudomonadota bacterium
ACGATGCCGCCGACAACGGCGCCCGCGACTGTGGCCAGAACCTTGCCAGAGCCGCCGCCGACCTGATTTCCGAGGATACCACCCGCAACAGCGCCGACGACCATGCCGGTATCTGCCTTGTTCGGTCCCTCAGGACCACAGCCCAGCAGCAATCCCGGTCCCAGCAGCAATGCCGCAGCGAGTTTCATCTGCATTCCGATAGCCCCCCTCGGAGTATGGCGCCGCCCTGCCGGCTTGGTCCGGCGCACGCAAAGCGAGTTGCTTATGCTTGTACGCTATCTTCAGCGATTCCGGCCAAATTGCGACGACCTACGCCTTTGTTTCCAATAGTTGTGGCAAATCATCAGTTTGATTGCTCAACTTACGCAGAGGGTAGATCCAGCACGATCCTCAAGCCACCCATCGGCGACGCGGCTAGGTCCAGTGTTCCGCGATAGGAATTTGCCAGATCACTGGCGATAGACAGACCGAGACCCGATCCCGGCTTGGTTTCGTCGAGGCGCGTGCCGCGCTTACCAATCTTACGCCGCTGTGCTTCGGAAACGCCGGCACCATCGTCATCGATGGTGATCACGAGACGTGGCGTAGCGCTGCGCTGCTCAGCAGGACGGTTCATCGCGATGTCGATGTTGACGGCGCCCCGACACCACTTGCAGGCGTTGTCCAACAGATTACCCAGCATCTCCTCGAGATCGTGCCGCTCACCTTGAAATTTCGCGTCCGGCGGGCAGGTGAGCGCAATGGTAACTGCCTTGTCCCGGTAAATGCGCTCTAACGCGCGTTGCAGCGCCTCCGCGACCGGTGGCACCTCTGTAACTCGCACGACTGCCCCCGCGCTGGCGGCCATGCGCGCGCGATCGAGATAGTGATTGACCTGATCGCGCATGGTGCGCGCCTGCTCCGCGACCTTGCGGGCAAACGGCGTCGTATCGTCGTCGGCCTCGTTGACGATCACCGCCAGCGGCGTTTTCAGCGCATGGGCGAGATTGCCGACCTGTGTCCGCGCCCGATCGATGATCTCCTGGTTTGACTGCAGCAGCGCATTGAGCTGTTGCTGCAGCGGCTCGATTTCGGCGGGTAGTTCACCTTCCAGTCGCGAAGCCTGCCCGGATCGGATGGCCGACAGCCCCTTCTCGATGGCACCGAGCGGCGACAGCCCAAATCGCACCTGCAGCAGTGTCACCGCGACAAGCGCAACGCCCGCGAACGTCAACGCGATGGTCAGTTGTCGCAAGAACCCGGTCACACGCGCATCCGGCCAGTCCAGAGGCCCCGCGATCATCACCGAATAGCTGGACGAGGAAGGATCGTCGCTGAGATGATAGACCGCCTCGGCAATGCGCACACGCTGGTCGTTTGGGCCATCGGCATCCATCCAGCGCGTGCCTTGCGCGTCTGGCGACACGCCGGCCTCGAATGGTGATGGAAGACTGAACGTCGCCAGCGATGGAGAAACCAGCGGTTTGCCCTCGGTACCCGGCAGCGGCTTGATCTGCCAATACCAGCCCGAATGCGTGATGTAGAACAGCGGTTCGCCTATCTGGCCAGGCGTGCCGGGTTCCCCCTCACCACGGTCAATGCTGTCGGCATGCACGATCGTCAGCAGCTGCTGCAGCCGCTCATCGAAGCTTTCTTCAACTTCCTGACGGTACACCGAATGGATGATGAGGCCGGCGATCGGCAGCACCAGCATGGTCGAGATGACGGCTGTCGCGAACAGCCGGAACGCCAGCGAGTTAAGCCGCATCGGGCTCCAGGGTCAGTCGATAGCCCAGGCCGCGCACGGTCTTGATCACGTCGACAGGGATCTTCTTGCGCAACCGGCCGATGAATACCTCGATCGTATTGCTGTCACGGTCGAAATCCTGATCGTACAGATGCTCGACCAGCTCGGTCCGCGACACCACACGCTCGTTATGATGCATGAGATAGGCCAGCAAACGGTATTCGTGCGACGTCAGCTTGATGGTTTGGCCGCTGCACGTCACGCGCGCTGTCCGCGTATCAAGCCGCAGAGGACCACACTCCAGCTCGCTCTTGGCGTGCCCCGCCGACCGGCGGACCTGCGCCCGCGCACGCGCCAGCAGCTCCTCCATATGGAATGGCTTGGCGACGTAGTCGTCGGCACCCGCATCGATACCGGCGACCTTGTCGCTCCACCGATCCCGCGCAGTCAGGATGATGACCGGCATATTGCGATCAGCCCGGCGCCATTGCTCGAGAACGCTGATGCCGTCCATCTTGGGCAGGCCGATGTCCAGGATTACGAGATCGTACGGTTCCGTCTCGCCGAGATAGAAACCTTCCTCGCCATCCTTGGCAGTATCGACGGCAAAACCCGCATCACCCAGAGCCTGGACGAGTTGGCGGTTCAGATCCGGATCATCTTCGACAACAAGGACACGCACTGAATATCGACCGTTTGCAGTTAACCCGTCAGCGCTGAAGCTGACGGCTCAGTATATATCGCAATCCGGCGCGACGTCCTAGCATCTCGGAACTGGGGAAAGTCAGAGCGCGGAGGCCACAGAATGGCGTGTGCCCTATTTGCCATCGAATGGCTGGCGCGCATCGATTGCAACGGAGCGCAGCGGTCCCGAGGCCGGGCGGACAATGAGACGATAGAGGAAACGCCGACCGATCTCGCACAGCGTCGATTTGACGATGGTTCCGCCAAGTCGCGCCTCAGAGAAACGGCTGAGCTGTTCGACAGCCACCAGCCGCTCCTGCTTTACGACCTGCGCCGCCTCCGACCAGCTCTTGAAACACTTCGCAGGCTGCGCCTCGGCTTCAGCCGTCCCGACAAGGACGGCCACCGCAAGTGCGAGACTGGCAATGATCGGGCGCATCAGCACACATCTCCAATAGTCCGGCGACGCTAGCACGTGCGTTCTGAACTCATCATGAATACCCGGCTCAAAGCTGAAATGTGACCTTGCGCCGCTCCAAATTCGTGGTCGCGCGCGATCGACCGTAAATTGTAAGCACAATGCCAAACAATCCACCGACAGCCTGAACCACTTCGATCACACCTTCGCCTAATTCGCGCACGAGTTCACTCGTAATATCTAGGCCAAACAGCGGTCCGATAACAGGCAATACCGTTGAGGCGGCGGTGATGACAGCGCCCCAGATGGTCAGGGAATGCGCCCACCATTTGTTGGTTCCGGTCCCAGCGTCCGTCGTCGGCATATTGCGGTCTCCTGGTGAGGTCTGCTCGAGGGTTGAAGATTGCTTGCGGCCGATCCGCTCGGCGGCTGCGGTGGTGCGGTCGACCCGGCGCAGCCAGCCACGGCCGAAACGCCAGAAGTGATGCAGGCTGCGATAGCGCGCACGCCGGATGTCCGCGTACCGCGCCACCACCTCACCCACCGCTTGAGTGCGCACCGCCGCCAGCGTTTGCGGACCGATCTCGCCGTCGACGACGACCCCCAACGCTTCCTGCATCATCCGCGCCGCATTACCGACGCCATGGTTCACGGCCGCATCAAAGTGCATGACTGCGAGTTGCGCCGGCAGTCGGGCCGCCAGGGACAAATCCCAATAGCGTTCCGCATAGATCTTCCGCACCAGCGCGGGATCGATCTGCTTCAGTTCATCGATGAGTTGCGCGCGATTGGCGTCGGTCAACGCTACGCCTTTTGCCGCCGCATACACCGCCAGCGTGATGCCGCGATTGGTCGGACCGCCCGGATCGTGCGGATCGTTGCTCCAATGCCCTTCCATTTCGAGCACATGAGCGAGCGCGGCGTCGAACACGTCGTTGCCCGCCGGCAGAGCCGCGCGCGCGGTTGGCCAGCGCAAGCCCAGCAGCCGCCCGATATCGAACGACTGCACGTTCACCGCGTCCGTCTGATTGCCGCCGAGCAGCATGACGCTGCGCGCGTTGACACCGACCACGAACCCAACATGCCCCTGGCCGGGATCGTCGCCACGACTGAGAACCGCAATCGCACCAATCCGCAGCGCTTCAATCGGCAACCCCCAATTGAGATAAGATCGCGCCAGCAGCGAGCGCGTGCTGGCGTAACCGGCACGCTCCAGGCAGGCACCGAGAAATGCGGCACACCACGCAACCTCATCACGCGCGACATCCGGATGTCCGACCTCCGCGAAGAACTGAAGGATGCGCGGATTGCTCGCGGCTCCTGGCACTTCGCGCACGCCATTCTCGCGCCACGCCTCGTCCAGCCAGGCGGGCTGCTCCATCGTCATGGGCTCTCCTTGCAGTGCTGAAATGAGCGAAAGACGTCAGACGCTGAGCGTCACTTCGGCCGGCGTGCCGCGACCGAAAACAGCGCTGCATTGGTAGACCCGCGCGCTGATCTCTTCCGGAAGAACGCCGAAATCGTCAAGCTGCTGCGAGAATCCATAGGTGGCACTCGGCACATCTGCCACGAGCGTCCGCACCACGGCGCCATCGGCCACGATATCGACCTCATAGCGTTCAAGATCCTCGGACAATGGAACCTCGACCGCATCCCACGTATCGCCGCCTTTTCGCGTGCGCCGGATCCACGTGATCACGAGATCACCCGAAAAATCGCGCCGCACACGGACGTGCACCGGACAAAGCGGCCGTAGCCCAATGCCTCGGAACGCATGCTCAGCACTTGCATAGGACGCATGTCCGATATCACGCGCAGCAGGCCCATAGCGCCATTGCGCGGCCAGCCCGATTTCATCCGGCGACAAATCAACACGCGCGAGCTGAGTATCCAGCAGCACGAACGGCGCACCCGCGGGAATACCCAAACGCATCGCGCCCTCGGTTCCGGACTGGCCGCGCAGCAGCGTGTCGAGCTCATAGACGCTCGGCCCAACTAACGTCGCCGACCGGAACTGGATCACCTCCCAATCCCCGTCCGCATTACGAATTGCCGCGGTATTGGCCCCGGCCAGAAGCTGCAGCTCCGACACCGATGAAAGCTCGCCGGAGATCATGCGCACCACCAGCGAACCCGCATGATCGAAACGCCCACTGACACCCACCGCAAGCGTGGTCTCGGTCACTGCCATGATCGCCGGAACCTCGGCCAGCGCACGCAACGCATAACCCGCATCCCCCGGCGACCTTAGCAGAGCAACCGGTCCCGGCCACGGCACCTGCGAAGCCGCGAAGTATCCGCCGTGCTCCGCTCCATCACCGCGCAACAGCGGCAGATCGAGGAAATAGCCCAGCGGCTGGCCGGATGACTGCGGCGGTGGCTGACGTACGCTCCGCCCTGGACCTTCCGCCAACTCGTACAGCGCCGGATCAACACACCTCGCCTCAATCTCGCGTGCGCCGAGATCACCAATCTCGGTCACCCGCAGCAATCGCGAACGACCGGCATCCGTCAGGCGCACGACATCCGCGGGTTCGACCGCCAACCGGCTCGGCGGCAGCGCGAACGATGCCCGCTCGCGCGCCGTCCAGGTTTCGAACAGCCATGCATCGGCGATGCCCGCCGCCTGCTCCGGATCGAGCATCACGGGGATTTCGGCCTGCGCAACACGCCCGCTAACGCCTGCCAACTTGCGCGCCTCCGCAACCGCCGGGCGATAATCGTGCGCAGCGGACGCGTACCGGATCTTGGCCGAACCCGGCAGTTCCGTTTCCTGTCCGCGCGTCAGCCGGGCGAGTTCCGCACCCGGCTTGCGCTCGACCAGATCATCTGCTGACAGATGGATAGTCGGCTGCGCGCCGCCACGCGGACGGAATACGATCTGCCCGCCGCTTTCCACTGCATCGAAGAAGAACGCCAATTCGAGCGGCTGCAACGCCTCGCGCGGCGACATCAGCCGATCCAACGCATAACCGTGCAGGATGCCTTTCAGCAACGACGCATCGAAATCCGCGAAGCCCGCATCGCCAAGTATTCGCTCGACAGCAGCCGCCACCGGCGCGCTCGCCGTTCGCCCGCAGATCCAATGACCACGCCGCCAGTTGTCGGCATCCCCCCATTGTTCCGCATTGGCCGGAAACGCTGGATACGGCCGGGCATCCCAGGCGTAAACGTGCGTGCGCGAGATATCGACCATCGGTCCGCTGTAGACGTCGGAGATCGGATTGGCCGTCAGCAGCGCGCCAGGCGCGTCGCGATCGAACGCCTCGATCAGCGCCTGCAGCACACGCCGCTGCATCAGATCATCACGTTTGCCGTTGGAAAATCGCGGCAACGCGGTCTCTGCGCTCTTCGGATCGACGAATACGTTCGGCTGGTTCGCGCCTTTGTCGACAGCCGGACAACCGATCTCAAGCAGCCACACCGGCTTCGAGCCCGGAACCCATGCCGTCGGCGTGTCATCCTCGACACCTGCGGGCCGATTGTGGTGCGCATTGCTCCACCACGACGCCAGATCCTTGAAGCGAAACACCCACGGCTTACCCGCACCATCCGTAATCGGCGTACGCACCTGCGCTGCCCGATCGGCGTCGCTGGCGTAAAACCAGTCAAAACCCTCACCGCCGACGATGTTGGCTTTCAGATAATCGAGATCATAGATTGACCCCGCGCCCGCAGCCGCATCGGCATGCCCATAACCGTCTCGCCAATCGCTCAGCGGCCAATACAGATCAATGCCGATCGCATCGATTGCCGATGACGCCCAAAGCGGATCGAGATGGAAATAGACGTCGCCCGAACCATCCTGCGGCTGATGGCCAAAGTACTCCGACCAATCCGCCGCGTACGTAACCTTTGTCTCCGCGCCGAGCACCGCCTTGACGTCCTCGGCCAGAGAAACCAGCGCCGCAACGAATGGATACGCATCGGCGGCGCTGCGTACGTGCGTCAGGCCGCGCATTTCCGATCCGATCACGAATGCATCGACGCCTCCGGCGGCTTTCGCCAGATGCGCATAATGCAGAATGAACCGGCGGTACGACCATTCCGCTGGCCCGGAATACGTAACGGTTTCGCCTGCGACGGCGAAATTTCCGGGATTAGCGGTTCCGACAAACGCAGCAACGTCGTCCGCCGCATCGGTTGTTTTGTCCGGACTGCCATCGCGTCCCGGCGCCGGATCAACGGTAATCCGGCCGCGCCACGGGTAAGCCGGCTGCACGCCCTCGCCATACGGATCGGGCAGCGCATTTCCGGCCGGAATATCCATCAGGACGAACGGCGTCAGAACGACCGAATGTCCGCGCTCTTTCAAATCCCGAATGGCATCGATAACCGTCTGGTCCGCCGGCGTACCGCCATATGCGGGCCTGGCATCATGCTGGCTCACCACATGCGCCGACGCCCTGTTCAGTCCAGCAACACTCCATGAGAACGGCGTCGTCGCCTTATCAGCGATTTCAACGCCCGGCCGGATTTGGCACTGCCCAGCGCGCAAGTCCGTGCCGAACCAGCTCGTCACCAATGAGACCGACTTGCAGTTCGGCAGCGCCGCCGCCAGTTGATCCAGCGATACGCTCCAATCTGTTCCCCCCTGTCGCGTATGCACGTTTTCAGCGACCTGCATGCCGCCGATCTCGCGCCGCGTGATCTCCTGCCGCCCGTACACGAATTCGCCGGAGCCCGGAATCATGACAACACCGCGAACACCGCGATGAAAATCGTCCACGGCGCGAAACACTTCGAACGACAACTGCGGCAGCCGATTGCCGAACGGCGCGAGCGCCATGCGCTCGAATACGACATAAGCAACGCCACGGAATGCCGGCGCACTATCTGCACCCTCCCGCGCGCTGATGAAGCTATCCGGCTCCTGCTGCTCGGTTCCCGGATAGAACCGCCACGTCACCGTTGAGAGATCGAGCTCCTGCCCGTCGGCCCACACCCGCGTCAGGCCGGAAATCTCGCCCTCCGCCAGAGCCACCGCGAAATTCGCGAAGTAGCGATACTCCGTCTGCCGGCCGGCGCTGCCACCACCAAGCTTGCCGCCACCACCCGCCTTCGACGTTGAGATCTCTTCCTCGAAATCCGTCGCCCAGATCACCTGCCCGCCAACGCGGGCTCGCCCATAAATGCGTGGAACGGCGGCCCCTTCCGTCGAAGCCGTCACGCGCAGGTCGGACAGTCTGGGACCGGTCACCTGCCGCGACTGACCGGACGCCCCGAACAGCGCCTGATCGATGACCGATCCCGCCAACGCACCGATTTGCGAGCCGATGGTAGCGCCACCGATCGTGGCGCCGAGCACGGTGAGGCCGCCGGGCAGCAGCGCGCCGCCAAGCGCCGCTCCGGCAGCCGTAAGAGCAAGCGTCGCCATCAGTCCTCGATCCCTGGAAATGCAAACACACCGGCAAGTCTTCGACGCCACCACGGCGACACCGGCACCTCAGCGACAGCACAGCGCTCCATGGCGTGAACCATGGTTTCATGTCCGCTCAGAATTGCCGCGTGCTTTGCGGGCAGTCCTGGCCGAAACCGGAACAGCATCACATCACCCGGCCGCGCGGTATCGTGCGCCACCTCGCGAAAATGCCGACGCAGCGCACCGAGCAGTTGCTCGTGATCATCCGCTTCCGCCCAATCGCGGGCATATGGCGGTGGCAGTTCCGGCTCCGCCCCATAGATGTCGCGCCATACGCCACGCAACAGGCCGAGGCAATCCGTGCCCGCGCCGCGCATACTCGCCTGATGATGATAGGGCGTGCCGATCCAGCCGCGCGCCATCTGAATGACGTCGCACCGTCGCAACCTCTCCGTACGCATCAGCCCTATCCGCGTACGTAGGACGTGACGAAATCATTCCCCGGCATATGCGGAAAACCACGAAAATTCGCGACATTCGCGAACTTGTCCCGGCACGTCGCAAGCTGCTTGTCGCATCCCGCGGAGAGTTCCACCTCATCGCCCACCGCAACCGGCCGCGCAGGCTCCTGCCACAATTCGATATCGACGGCCTCATCGCGGAAACGATGCACGCGAATTTCAAACGCCTGGCCTGCGTTGTCACCGCTCACAAACCGCAAAAGCCCGCGCGAACACCACCCATCCGCAAACGTCGCGCTACCCTCGATCCGCAATCCGCGCGGCGACAGCACCTCCAATACATTGCCGATGCCGCGATAAGCATCCGATGCCAGATCGACACCGCAACGCGCATCACCAAGATCCGCATCGCACTGATATTGGAAA
>JAEZBU010000122.1 GCA_023426855.1 Pseudomonadota bacterium
CGCGGCCCACGTTGCCCGTGGCGCCGACGACGGCAACCTTATAGCCCATGGTATTTGGCTCCTTGATACGGCCGGCGATGGCCGGTCCGAGTCGGACCACTTAGACGATTTGTGTAAGGAATCAATATGGAGCGGCTAAAAACCTTGCCGGAAGGGCAATATGGCGCCGCTTTCAAGCGCTTGGCGGGCCGAATTCGGGCCCGCCAGGCCGAAATTGTCAAAAGCGTTCCAAATAACCCGGAGCGTTACAGCTCAGTTCTGGTCTTCCGGCAGTCGTGGCAAGGGGTAGAAATCAATGCCGTCGTCGGCCAGCGCCTGGGCTTCGTCGGCCGTTGCTTCCCCGTAGATGCCGCGCGTTTCAATCTCTTCCGAGTGCATCTTGCGGGCTTCCTCCGCGAAGCGCGGGCCAACGTACTCGGCGTTCTTCTCGACCTCGGCGCGCAGCTTACGCATCAGCGCCATCATCTCGCGCTGCTTGTCGGTCGAGTTCGCGGCTTCCGGATTGGCAATCGTCATCTCCGCGGAAGCTTTGCCCTTCTTGGTCGAGACGTTCGGCGCCATCAGCGCCTTGGTGATCTTCACCGAGCCGCAACTCGGGCAGCTCACCAGGCGCCGCTTGGCCTGGCTGTCATAGTCCGTGCTGCTTTTGAACCAAGCCTCGAACTCGTGCTTTTTGGGGCATTTCAAACGGTAGCGGATCATGAAACGACTTCCGGCTGGGCAAACTGATCGGCGCGCACCACTTCGAACGACCGATCGTGTTGGAGTGAAGGCACGCGGCTGCGCGCCTCATCGATTGCCTTCAATTCAATGTCGGCGATGATGACTGACGGCTGAACGCCATCGGCTTCAGCCAGGACCTCGCCCCACGGCGAGATCACGATGCTGTGGCCGTAGGTTTTGCGGCCATTCTCGTGCGTGCCGGCCTGCGCCGCAGCAAATACGAAGCATTGTGATTCAATGGCACGGGCGCGCAGCAGGGCGTGCCAGTGAGCCTGTCCTGTCGGCACGGTGAATGCGGACGGGACCGCCAGGAACTTGGCGCCGCCTTTGGCCAAGGCGCGATAAAGCTGCGGGAAGCGCATGTCGTAGCAAACGGTCATGCCCAGCGTGCCCCAGGGCAGATCGGCCAGAACGGCCTGACTGCCGGGCTCGAAATTACGGCTTTCGCGATAGCGCTCGCCGCCGGGCAATTCGACGTCGAACATATGGATCTTGTCGTAGCGCGCAGCGAGCTTTCCTTCCGGCGAGAACAGCATCGAGCGATTGGCGATCTTGTCTGGTTTGACCAGGATGCCCATGGAGCCCAGATGCAGCCAGACGCCGAGTTCGCGCGCCAGCGCCTGGCAGTGCGCGATGGCTGGATTGCCTGCCTCGGCGCGGGTCTCGACGAACAGCCGGTCGCGGTCGGTCTCCATCAGTACGGAGACTTCCGGCGTCTGGATGTACTGAGCGCCCTGGCCTGCCGCATCGCGCACCAGAACGCTCATCTCGGCCAGATTACGTGCCACATCGCGGCCCGTGCACATCTGGACGAGACCAACGCGGAAGCCTGTCTGAGCGGACGTGTCCATCGGTCCTGTTCACCTATCCAGCGAGAAGCTGGTCCAGCTTGCCGTCATGCTCCAGCGCATGCAGCTCGTCGCTGCCACCGACATGCGTGTCGCCGATCCAGATTTGGGGCACGGTCGTGCGACCGCCGGCCTTTGCCGTCATCTCGCGCCGCAACTCGGGATTGCCGTCGACGGCGATTTCCTCGAACGCGACACCCTTCTGATTCAACAGCCTCTTCGCCATCAGGCAATAGGGGCAGAACATCGTGGTATAAATGGTAACCTTAGGCATGCTCATGATCCGGCGCAGCGTGCGCTGAGTTTATCGGTTTGACACCCATTGTAACATGACTGCATTGACGCGGCTCTAGACCAAGCCGACCGTGCTGTCGGGTGTCACCAGGGCCAGCGCAAGCACGTCGACCTGAACCGCCCCGGCCTCCTTCAGAGCCCGGGCGCAGGCTTCCACGGTTGCGCCTGTTGTGATGACGTCGTCGATCAATATAACCCGTTGACCGTTGATTATTTGGGTGTGGTCCGGCGCGACTGCAAATGCGGCCTGGACATTGCGGCGGCGCTGATCGTGCGTGAGGCCGACCTGGCTTCTCGTGCGCCGCTTGCGGGTGAGCGCCAGCGGCTCCCAGGCAATCCCGGTAAGCTGGTGCAACTCGCGTGACAGGATCGCGGATTGATTGAAGCGCCGTTTGAGCAGCCGCCAGCGGTTCAGCGGTACCGGTACAATAAGGTCGGCATCGGCCAGCAACGGTGCTCCGGTTTCCGACAACCACCGCCCGAACAGCCGGCGCGCGATGTGGCTGTCACCGTATTTCAGTTGATGCACGAGATCGCGGACCACGCCGTCGAAATGGGCAACCGCCCGCGCGCGATCGTAGACCGGCGGATTGGCAGAGGCTTCCGCCGAGATGGCCGGGCCGCCGATGTCGAATGGCAGCGGAATGCCGAGGCGATCGCAAACCGGCGGCCGGATGAACCTGACCTCGCGCCAGCACGATCCGCACAGGCAGTCGTGTTCTGCCAGCGGCTTGCGGCAATACAGGCAAACCGGCGGCATCAGCAGATCCGACGCCCGCTGCGTTGCCTGCTGCAGAATGTGCCGGACGCTTGACAAACGGTTCATGCCACGTGCCATCACTGGGCCACGGCTGCGCCGGCCCCTTCAACCATAGTAGTCGGGATTGCCGATCGGCATAGTTAGGCGATGACCCAATCGCGCAGGATAGGAAGCCACCGCGATCATGACGCGCTCTGAGGCCATGGACGATCACGCGGTCTTCGACCGTTCGCTGTTGACCGCACGCCGCAACCGCTTCGCGGGCGAGGCGTCGGCCTATGATTTCCTGCTGCAGCGCGTGGCCGACGACATGATCGAGCGGCTCGGCGCCGTGCAGCGGACATTCCCGGTCGCTGTCGATCTCGGCGCGCATCACGGCATAATCGGCGACAGGCTGCGTCTGCTGCCCGGCGTTGAGACGGTGATCAGCACGGACAGCGCGTGGCGCCTGCTGATGCAATGCCGGCCGCCGCGGGTGCTCGCGGACGAGGAGTTCCTGCCGTTCCGTGATGGATCGCTGGATCTCGTCGTCTCGGGGCTGGCGCTGCAGTATGTCAACGACCTGCCGGGTACGCTGGTGCAGATCCGGCGGGCGCTGAAGCCGGATGGGCTGTTGCTGGCGGCGCTGCTCGGCGGGCAGACGTTGTATGAATTGCGCGATGCCTTCCTGCAGGCGGAGGCGGAGGTGCAGGGGGGCGTCAGCCCGCGCGTCGCGCCGTTCGCCGATGTGCGCGATCTCGGCAGTCTGTTGCAGCGCGCTGGATTTGCCTTGCCGGTGACGGATGCTGACGTGGTGACTGTCACCTACGCCTCGCCACTGGCGCTGATGCGTGAACTGCAGCGCATGGGCGCGGGGAATGTTTTGCGGGCGCGTCGCCGCCTGCCGTTGCGGCGCCAGACGCTGATGCGGGCGTGCGAGATTTACGTCGAACGCTACGCGCGACCTGACGGCCGGATTCCCGCGACCTTCGAGATCATCATGCTGACCGGTTGGGTGCCGCACGAAAGCCAGCAGAAGCCGCTGCGGCCAGGGTCGGCGCAGATGCGTCTCGCCGACGCGCTGGGCACGCGCGAGATCGGCGCGGGTGAGAAATCCGGACCGGTGCGCATCGTCAAAGACTGAGCGCTGCCGGTCCGGTGGCACTCAGCGGTCTTGCTTGGCGAGCCAGCCTTGCAGGCGTCCCATGGCGTCTTGCAGCGGTGCTTGCGAGCGCAGGAAGCAGATGCGGAAGTAGCCCTGGCCGCTGTCGCCGAAGGCGGTGCCGGGCGCGAGACCGATGGCGGCTTCATCGACAAGGCGCAGCGCGGCGGCCATCGAGTCCGTTATGCCGTCGATGCCGAAGAAGGCATAGAACGCACCGGCCGGCGGCGCGTAGCGGACCTTGTTCGACCCCAGCAGCGCTTTCGAGATGATGTCGCGTCCGGCCGCGGCGCGGGCAAGCTGTTCCTGGGCAAACGTCTCACCATCCTCGATCGCGGCAACGCCGGCGCGCTGCATGAACGTCGCGACGCCTGAGGTATTGTACTGCACGAGGTTCTCGATCACCTGGCCAATCTCGGGCGGCGCCTGCAGCCAGCCAATGCGCCAGCCGGTCATCGCCCACATCTTCGAGAAGGTGTTGACGAAGATGATGCGGTCCTCCGGGCGGCGGAATTCCAGGAACGATGGCGCGAGGCCGCCCGCAAAATGGAAGCGCGCGTAAATCTCGTCGGCGATGATCCAAAGACCGCGCGCGCGTGCAAATTCGAGTACGGCCTTCAGCTCGTCGCGAGTGGCGGTCCAGCCGGTCGGGTTCGAAGGCGAATTGATCACGATGGCGCGCGTCTTCGACGTAACGGCGGCGAACACGTCATCGAGATTGAGCGTCCAGCCATCAGCGGCAAGCGTCATCGCAACGGGAACGACGCGCGCGCCCTGGATGCCGATGGCGCCGGCGAAGTTCGGCCAGGCGGGCATCGGTACGATCACCTCATCGCCGCTGCCCGCGGTCGCCTGAATGGCCAGTTGGATCGCCTGCATGCCGCCGCCGGTGACGAAGAACTCGTCGCTGGCGAACGGCATGCCGTAAAGGCGCGTGTAATAGCCTGCGAGCGCGTTGCGCAGATCGGGAATGCCGCGATTGGCGGTGTAATATGTCTCGCCGGCCTGCATCGAACGCGCGGCAGCATCGCAGATGAACTGCGGCGTCGGCAAATCGCCCTCACCAGCCCACAACGGAATGAGGCCTTCTTTCCGGTGTCCGTAGTTGAACACTTTGAGAATGCCGCTCTCGGGTAGACTGGCTGCCGAGGGGCGCAGGGACGACAGAAGCGACGCGGTGTTCATGAAACACGCCTTCGTGTGAGTGGTGATCGGGCCTTCGTCTAACACTCGCCGTAACGCGAATACATCGAGTTTGGCTGCAGGCTTATCGACAAACGCTTATGAATGCGGCGGAAGCGGCTATCGCCGCTGGTCGAAGCGCCGCCCGATGAGCGCGGCGGCGATGTTGACCTTCTGTATGTCGATCGTGCCGCCCGCGATACCCCAGCCCCAGGCGTCGCGGAAACGCTGCTCGGCGGGAAACTGCTTGGAATAGCCGTAACCGCCCATCAACTGTAGCGCCGCGCCGGTGACCTCGCGCACCATTTCGTTGGCAAAGCACTTGGCGATCGAGGAATCGGCGACGGATGGGAAGTCTCCTGAGGCCCGTGTGACAGCGCGATGGATCAGCAGGCGCGACGCCTCGACCTTGGTCGCCATTTCCGCCAGCTTGAGCTGGACAGCCTGGAAATCGGCGATCGGTTTGCCGAACTGCTGGCGCTCCTGCACGTAGGCCAAGCTGTCTTCCAGCGCGCCCGCCGCGATGCCGAGGCACATGGTAGCGTTGCCGCAGCGCTCAAGATCGAAGGCCTCCATCAGTTTCGGAAATCCGCCGGCCGGCACGATGAGGTGATCGGCGGGCACCTCGACGTTGTCGAGATGAATGTCGGCGGTGGTCGTGCCGCGGAAGCCCATCATCTCTTCGCGCGCGCCGAAGCTCATGCCCTTGGCGTCGCCGGGCACGTAGACCGCGCCGATACCCTTGGCGCCTGGCGCGTCGGACAGCCGGCAATAGACGACGTATCCGTCAGCCGACCCACCGCCGGTGCACCAGCGCTTGGTGCCGTTGAGCACGATATGATCACCGCGGACTTCTGCCCGGGTCGTCAGATCGGTGAGCGCGCTGCCGGCGTTTGGTTCCGACATGGCAACCGCGACGACGGCTTCGCCTCTGGTCACGCGCGGCAGCAGTTGCTTCTTCAGGCTCTCGCTGCCGAACCGTTCGACAGCTTTGATCGGCCCGACCGCACTTTCAAAAATCGGGAACGCGATGGCTGGGTGAACCTTGGCGAACTCCTCCAGTACGAGAATGGCGTCCAGATTGCCCAGGCCAAGGCCCCCGTATTCGGGGGAGATATTCACGCCGAGAAAGCCCATTTCGGCGTACCGGCGCTTCCATTGTTTCGAGAGCGGCATGCTGCTGGCTTCGACCTCGCGCGCGACGGAGGTCATCTCGTTGCGGGCGAAGGTCCGGGCGGCATCGCGAAGCGCGGCCTGATCGACGGTCAATTCAAAGTCCACGGCTTCCTCGCTCTTTTAGTGATTGCCGGCATGTCTGAGGCCTGACCTAAACCGGAATTGGGGCAACTGAACACCCGTCTTCGGTGCTCGTCATCAAAAACAGCACCGCGCCTGAGGCAAATCACCTGCGATTTTTATGTGATCCGTTAACGGAATTTTAAGTCCGATCTTGGGGTGGCGATTGTGTCTTTTGTGCTCGTTTGTTGTTATTTAGGAGTTTCTCCCTTAACTGCATGAAATCTTCGCATTTGGGGATTTGCCATGGTGTTACGTAGGATTTTTGCCTCGATGTGGCCAGTAGCAGGTCGAACAGCCGTTGGCCTGGCAGTGATCGTCCTGCTGTGGCTTGGGACGCTGGCACACATAGAGGCGGAGCGCGTGGCGATCCGGCAAGCGATCGTGCAAGACGCGACCAGCCTCAGTGGCGTTGTCGAAGAAGCGGTCGTTCGTGTTATTGACCGCGTCGACCGGACGTTGCTGTTCTTGCGGCGAAGTGGCGAGTCCAGCGGCGACGCAGATAGTTGGCTTCAGCTAATCCGGGAGCTGACCAAAGTCGGCGATTTCGGCGGCCATGTCTCGATCATCAACGCAAACCGCAAGATCGTAGCGACAACGCTTTCGCATCAACCCGGTTGGCTGCAAAACGCCGATACTATCAATTATCTCCAGGGTCTTATCAACGAACAGCGTGACCGACTTTCCGTCAGTCAACCTTTCGTTGATCCAGCGACGGGTGACCGCCTGGTGCTCATCAGCCGCAAGATGACAGCGGCACCAGATCTTGGCGCGAATGGCGTCATCGTCGCGTCGTTTGATCCGGCTTTGCTTATGCAAACTCATGGTTTGGCGAGGTTGGGTGGGAACGACGCTGTCGCTCTTGTCGATTTGGCTGGCATTGTTCACGCAGCCGCGGGACGGGACTTGCCGCCGCTCGGTATGCGTTTGTTAAACGCAGAATCCATATCGCAACCGATTTCCAATGCGTACGGCACTTTCAATCTCAATTTTGGTGACGAGGAAAACAACAGGATTGTTTCCTACCGCTCCGTGAAAGACTTTCCGATCATGGTGGCGGCAATTGCCTCCAGCGCGACGGAAAATGGCTCATTTATTCAATATCGACGCACCTATCTCTGGATAGCCGGCGCTCTCACCATTTTGGTTTTCGCCTCGATCATTATTGAATTTCGTCACAATCAACGTTTGGCGAAAACGCAGCGCGCGTTGACGCTGAGTACGAGAAAAGCGAATGCAAAATCACGCGAGCAGGAATTGACCCTGAACCATATGACCCAAGGGATCATCATGGTGGATGGCACAGGGCAAGTCGCGGTGATCAATCGGCAGGCGATCTGTCTGCTCGATCTGCCGGACACCTACCTTCAAAAGCCACCAAGTTATCGCGAACTCGTGGAATTCCTGCGAGCGCGCGGCGAGTACGATAATTCCGATAGTGGTTTAGATCGCTTGACGCGGCATTGGATACTCAATCCCTATGACGGACTGTCGGTGCCGCAGTTCGAGCGTATCAGGCCCAATGGTGTGGTCCTCGAAGTATGCAATGAAATGACGCCCGATGGTGGTTTCGTGCGGACGTTCACAGATGTCACGAAACGCCGACAATCAGAGGCCGAAATCAGTCATCTGGCCCGGCACGATTCTCTGACCGGACTTGCTAATCGCGCCATGTTCAATGAAGAACTCGAGGTGGCGATGTTTGAATCCGAAACGCAAGATCGGTTGATTGCGCTGCATTGCATTGACCTGGATATGTTCAAAACTGTCAATGACACGCATGGCCATGCGATTGGCGATAAGCTTCTGCGGCTGGTGGCGGCGCGACTGAAAAATTCGGTACGATCGGAAGATGTCGTCGCGAGGCTTGGTGGCGACGAGTTCGCGATCGTGCAGCGCATTGCCGCTGAAAGCGACGCCTCTAACCTGGCAATGCGCATTCTTTCGCGCATGAAAGAGCCATTCGTTATTGAATCTCAGAACATCATGATCGGTGCCAGCATAGGTATTGCCGTGGCGATGCGCGATGCCTCCACAGTCGAAGGACTGTTGAAGTCCGCGGATCTGGCCCTTTACGAAGCGAAGGCCGCGGGGCGGTTCGGTTATACGGTCTACGAGCCCGGCATGAATGCGCGACTGGAGGTGCGGCGCGCGCTTGAAAACGATCTGCGCGTGGCGCTCGTCAACGATCAGTTCGAGATGCACTACCAGCCGCTGTATGTGATGGCGACGGAGACGATCAACGGTTTCGAGGCCCTGGTCCGCTGGCGGCATCCGCACAAAGGTCTCATATCGCCAAGCGAATTCATTCCAGTCGCGGAAGATATCGGCTTGATCGAGGTCATTGGCGATTGGGCGCTGGAACAAGCCTGCAAGGAACTGGCGAAAATGCCGGGGCATTTCAAAATTGCGGTCAATCTGTCAGCGGTTCAATTCCGAAGCAATACACTGGTTCGGCAGGTGAACGCAGCTCTCGACGTGGCGGGCATTCAACCGGACAGGCTCGAACTCGAAATCACGGAAACGACGTTGCTTCGCGGAGACGAACTCGTTCTGAAGCAGCTCCATGAATTGCGCGCTCTTGGCGTTCGGATCGCGATGGACGACTTTGGCACCGGCTATTCGTCGCTCAGCTATCTCCTGCAGTTTCCATTCGACCGGATCAAGATCGATCGCTCTTTCGTAAAGGAGCTTGGCAAGACGCCCGGGAGTTCGGCGATCATACAGGCAATAACCGATCTTTCGGGCAGGCTGGGCATGGCGACGACGGCCGAGGGCGTCGAAACCCTTGAACAGCGGGACGCGCTTTTGGCTTTGGGATGCTGCGAAGCTCAAGGCTATCTGTGGAGCCCGCCGCTGCCTGAAAAAGACGCGCGCGCATTGTATCTGAGCTGCAATGGTGATCCGGGCGGTTCGCGACAGGCTGCTGCGTAATAAAATAAAAGGCCCGCGATTTTCACAATCGCGGGCCTTTTATGAGCTCTAACCTCTAGTTGCCCAGCAGCAACCGCGGCAGCCACAGTGTCAGTTCAGGCACATACGTGACGATCATCAGAACGCCGATCAGCGGGACGTAGAAGATCAGGATGGCGCGGGACAGCGACTCCATACTGACCTTGCCGATGGCGCAGCCGACGGCCAGCGTCGGTCCGACCGGCGGGGTCAGCAGGCCGATGCCGAGATTGAAAATCATGATGATGCCGAAGTGCACGGGATCGATGCCGAAGGTCTGAATGATCGGCATGAATACCGGCGTGCAGATCAGCAGCATCGGCGCCAGGTCCATGAAGGTGCCGAGCAGCAACAGCAGGATGTTGACGTACAGCAGGAACATGTACTTGTCCGACGCGATTGAGGCGAAGAATTCCGCAGCCAATGTCGGGAACCGCATGAGCGCCATCATGTAGCCGAACGCCATCGAGAAGCCGATCATGATCATGACCATGCCGATGGTGCGCACCACGCGGCCGATCAGCGTCGGCAGTTCCGACCACTTGTATGACCGATAGACGAACATGGTCACCAGGAACGCCCAGATGCAGGCGACGGCTGCGCTCTCTGTTGGCGTGAAGATGCCGGACAGAATGCCGCCCATGATGATGACGACGGTAACGAGACCCCACACGGCATCGACTGCAATGCGCAAGGCCTGGCCAAGCGGGATGATTTCACCTTTGGGCAGATTGTTGCGATAGGCGAAAACCAAAACCAGGCTCATCAGACCCAGGCAGAGAAGGAGACCTGGAATGATGCCGCCGACGAACAGATGCGCCACTGAAACCGTGCCACCCGCCGCCAGCGAGTAGATCACCATGTTGTGGCTCGGTGGTAGCAGCAGCGGCTGCAGAGACCCGGAGACGGTGACGCTCACGGCGAAAAGGCGCGGATATCCGGCCTTCACCATTTGAGGAATCATGACCGAGCCAATCGATGCCGTGTCAGCAACCGATGAACCGGAAATGGCGCCGAACATCGATGACGCGAGCAAATTCACCAGCGCCAGACCGCCCCGGATAAATCCGACGAAAACCTTGGCGAGATTGACGATGCGGGCCGCCATGCCGCCCTCGCCCATGATAGCGCCGGCAAGCAGGAAGAAGGGAATGGCAAGGAGAGGAAAGTCGTCCATGCCATCGGATGTTTTCAGGGCGATTGCTTCAAGCGGAATATCGATCCACAGCGCGCCAACCACGGCAGCCAACCCGAGGGAATAGGCGACCGGCATACCAAGTAGACAGGCAACAATAAAGGCGCCCATCAAGACCATTGCGTCCATGACGACCTCGCGCTCCTGCTATTCGCTTGTAATTGGGTTCAGTTCATCATCCGGATTTTGAGCCGGCGGGAACCAGTCCGCTTTCAGGAAGCGCTCGATAACGAACAATATAGTGAGAAAGCCTGCTATCGGGATGGGGAGATACGAGACGCCGACCGAGACGATCGGAAACTCCGCGATCGACTGATACCAGGTCTGCTTAACGAGCCCGATGCCGTACCACAGCAGGAACATGTTCATGCTCAGCATGGCCATCTCGATCACAATGCCGAGTACGGTGCGCGCTGCGGGCGGGAGAATGCTGGGCAGCAGGCCGACGGAAAGATGAAGATGTTCGCGATAACAGACGATGGCTGACGTAAACGACAGCAGGATCATCAGCAGGATGGCGAGCGGCTCAGGCCACGACGATGCGCTATTCAACACATATCGCGTGAACACGCCCCACGGGATAATGAGGGTAATGACGACGAGTGCGGTTCCGGCAACGAAAAGACAGGCACGATGGATGTAATCCATCATGCGGAAATAGGCTGAGCGCATCAGCGCCTCCCAAATGAATTCCGGCCGCCCAGAGGGGGCGGCCGGATCAAACTAAGCGCTCTTATTGAACGGCCTGAATGCGATCGATCAGGGCCTTGTGAGCCGCCCCGTGCTTTTCCCAGACGGGCTTCACCGCAGCCTGGAACGGTGCGCGATCCGCGATGTCGTTGATTTCGACACCTGCGGCTTTCAGTTTCTCGACCGACTCTTTCTCGCGCGCATACCAGAGCTGGCGCTGCTCCTGCTGTGCTTCCTTGGAGAACTTCGTGACCAGGGCCTGGTCTTCCTTGGACAGATTGTTCCAGGTGCGCTTCGAGAACACCAGGATTTCCGGAATGATCAAATGGCCGGTGCGCGAATAGTACTTCGCGTAGCGATAATGCTGGCCGCTTTCGTAGGACGGCTCATTGTTTTCAGCGCCGTCGACAACGCCGGTCTGCATGCCATTGATGAGCTGGTCGAAGCCCATCGCGACGCCGTTGCCGCCGAGGGCGTTCATGGTGTCGACGAATACCGGGTTGCCCATCATGCGGATCTTGAGACCCTTGAGGTCAGCAACCGAGGTAATTGGCCTTTTGGAGTTGTAGACGTTGCGTGAGCCCGAGTTCATGTAGCACAGGCCGATCAGACCTGCCGTCGGATGGTCGGACAGCTTCTTCATGAGGTCCGCACCGATTTCACCGTCGATAACCTTTTCCATGTGCGCGGCATCGCGGAACACGAAAGGCAAGTTGAAGACGTTGAATTCAGGAACAAGCGGGCCCATCGGACCGATGGAGATGCGTGCAAGCTGAAGCGCGCCAAGCTGCGCCTGCTCGATCATTTCCTTTTCGCCGCCGAGCTGCATCGACGGGAACATCTGGATGGAGATGCGGCCGTTCGTGGCGGCTTCGAGCTTTTTGCCCATGCGTTCGACGGCTTCCACCGTCGGATATCCGAGTGGGTGAACGTCGGTCGCCTTGAACACCACTTTGCTTTGGGCAAATGCGGGCAGGCTGCCGAGTGCGCCAGTGCTGGTCGCCGCGAGCGAGGCGACGCCGAGCTTCATGACTTCGCGTCTATTCATAGTCGTTTCCTCCGAATTCAATGTTGATTTGTTTTTTTGCGTTCCGGTTCTGGAGCCGGAATCTACAAACGGCAGCACGATCACAGTTTATACTGGCGGGCAATTCGAGCGCCAATGGCCACCGCCTTATCCTTTCTGGCAATAGCCCCGCGTACCCAATTGATCCGCATTCCACTTGAGTGACCTTGAACCGCGATCGCGTCAATGGTATAAAATTTGTACGATGACCCGATGAATCGAGGCATAACATCGTCCTCCGTGACTGACAAGATCCCAGCATTGCGCCCCCTGAAACCCGCACGCAATCTGACCCACGAGGTTGTGGATCAGATCTCGTCGCAAATTCATAGCGGGCGGCTGGCTCCGGGTGCGCGCCTGCCAACGGAGCAAAAGCTCATGGCGGCTTTCGGTGTAAGCCGAACGGTCGTGCGGGAGAGCGTTGCGGTGTTGCGGGCGGAGGGATTGGTCATCACCCGGCAGGGCGCAGGCGCATTCGTATCATCCGATGACAGCCGTGTGCCGTTTCGATTGGGACCTGATGGCCTCAGCACGATCGACGATATTCTCGAGGTCATGGAGTTGAGGCTCGCGATCGAGGTCGAGGCTGCCGCCATAGCTGCAGCGCGAATGACGCCGAAACGCCTTGAACCGATTGCCGAAGCGCTGCGGGCTATAGATATCGCAATTGCGGATGGCGAGTCGGCAGTCAGAGAAGACTTCGCATTTCATCGAGCAATTGCAGCCGCGACCGGTAATCCGAAGTTCGTTTCGTTCCTGAAATTCCTTGGCCGGCATGTCATTCCGCGCCAGTGCATCCGCTCGACCATAAACAGCCCGGAAGAGCAGAAGAAATACCTCGCCGGGATACAACGTGAGCATGGGCGGATTTTTGCCGGATTAGAGGCACAAAAGCCCACGGAAACACGCAGGGCGATGCGCGCGCACCTGACGCGCAGCCTGGATCGCTATCGCCGGTTGGCGGGTCGGTCGTCGGTTCCCGATTGACCGTCCCGTCAGACGCTTTAAATCAACACCATTCAAACGAGAGGAAACACGATGAAGCGCGTTCTTTTGACAGGAGCCGCCGGCGGCGTGGGCACGATGATCCGGCCGCTGCTGGCGAAGACCTATCCTGAAATGATTCTAAGTGACATTAAGGAAATCACTGACCTCGCCAGCAACGAGACCTTCATCGCCAGCGAGCTGAGCGATGCGGCGAGCATTGAGCGTGCTTGTGAAGGTATCGACGGCATCATCCACCTCGGCGGCTTTTCCGTGGAAGGTCCGTGGGATGTCATTCACCAGTCCAACATCATCGGCTGCTACAATACCTTCGAAGCTGCGCGCAAAGCCGGCGTCAAGCGGCTGATCTTCGCGTCGTCGAACCACGCCGTTGGCTTCTATCCGCGCGTGCACCGCATCGGCACCGATGTCACCGCACGTCCTGACAGCCGCTATGGCGTCAGCAAGCTGTTCGGTGAAGGGCTCGGATCGCTGTATTCCGACAAGCACGGTATTGGCGTTCTATCGCTGCGCATCGGCAATGTCGGATACAAGCCGCTTGATCGGCGCCGGCTCTCGATCTGGCTGCATCCGGAAGATCTGGTTCAGCTCTGCCGCATCGGCCTGGAGCATCCGGAACTGCGCTACGAAGTGATGTACGGCGCGTCGCTCAATGATCGCTGCTGGTGGGACAACACCAACGCCTACAAGTTCGGTTATCGGCCGAAATACCGCGGCGAAGACTTGGCCGAGCACGCAATGGCCGAACAGGCCAAGGCGCCCGAAGATCCCGTCGGTGATTTCTACCAGGGCGGCACGTTCTGCAGCTCCGAGTTCACCGGCGACGCCAGCAAGGTGTGGAAGATCACCTGAGCTCAGCTCGATTGAAGGCAAGCAAAAGGCCGCGCGCGATCATCGCGTGCGGTCTTTGTCTTTTCAGATAGAGGAAACTTTCAAGTCCAAGCGAGCTGACGGACTACGCGTAGCTACGCTCGTCCGCGATGATTTTGCCGTCGTTGGGCAGCGAGCCCATTTCGCTCAGCTCCACAACGCCTTTGAGCTTGGTGATCTGCTGCAGCGTTTCCGCGATGCGCTCGGCGAGATCGTTGTCATCCTCCGGCGCTTCGACCATCAGCGTCATCGTATCCTGCTCGTCTTCGCGATCGACGACGAGGCGCACGCGACCGAGTTCCGGAAACGTCTTGCCGACCGCGACCACCTGCTCGGGATGCACGAACATGCCCTTCACCTTGGTGGTCTGGTCAGCGCGGCCGAGCCAGCCGCGAATGCGCAGATTGGTGCGTCCGCACGGGCTGACGCCGGGCATGACCGCCGAGAGGTCGCCCGTCGCCAGACGGATCATCGGATAGTCGCGGTTGAATGAGGTTACCACCACCTCGCCGACATCGCCGTCGGGCACTGGATCGCCGGTGCCGGGTTGCACGATTTCCACGATCACGCCTTCGTCCACGATCATGCCCTGCAGCGCCCAGCTTTCGTAGGCGATAATGCCGAGGTCCGCCGTCGCGTAGGTCTGATAGGTCGCGATGCCGCGTTCGGCATATTCCTGGCGCAGCGATGGAAATAGTGCGCCACCTGACATCATGGCGCGCTTGAAGGAGCCCGTGTCGCGGCCGGCTTCGCGCGCTTTATCGAGCAGGATCTTCAGATAGTCCGGCACGCCGATGTAGGCGGTCGGCTTCAGATGCGCGATGGCGTCGAGCTGCTGTTCGGTATTACCCGGACCGGCCGGGATGACAGAGCAGCCGAGGGCGCGGGCGCCGGCGTCGAGAATCCAGCCGCCCGGCGTCAGGTGATACGAGAAGGTGTTGTGCACCACGTCGCCGCCGCGAAATCCCGCGGCATACAGTGCGCGCGCCGAACGCCACCAGTCCTCGCTCTTTCCCTCGGGTTCGAAGATCGGGCCGGGCGACATATAGATCCGCGCCATGGCATTGACCGGCGAGGTCGCGAAGCCACCGAACGGCGGCTGGCGATGCTGCAGATCCTTCAACGCCAGTTTGCGCAGGATGGGAAGTTCAGTCAGCGCCTCACGTGAGGTGACGGCGGTGGGATCGACGTCCGCCAGATGGCGCGCCCAGCCCGGCGCCAATTCCTTGGCGCGCTGGATCAGGCCCGGCAACAGGTTGAACTGGGCCAGCTCGCGCTGTTCGGGATCGCGGATTTCGAGCTGGTCGAAGTGCGGGGACGTCATGCTTTCCTCAGAATCAAACTCGTGATGCTGACGCGGCTCTGCCAGAGCACTGGGGCAAGCCTGGGGCCAGCGTCAATCGCCATCAGGCTTAGCGGCGCGGATCAATACGCTCGCCTGGCATCATGTCATAGGGATCTTTCCAGCCCGGCAACGACTTGAGACGCTGAGTCCAGGTGAAGATGTTGGTGTGGGACTTCTCGAAATCGTAGCCGTGCTCGTTGCTAGGGTAGAACATGTACCCCGCGAGTGAGAAATCCGCGATGGTCGGCTCCGCCCCCAGGATGAACGGGGTTCTGGACAGATGTTCGTTGACGACGCTGAGCGCACCATCGACGCGGCCCTTCAGAAAGGCCAGCACGGCGGGATCTGGCTCCTGCACCATGAACGCGCGGAGAAAGCGATAGGTGGCCAGATAGCTCGTGAACTTGTGGTTATCGAACAGGATCCAGCGCATCGCCTCGAAGCGCTCATCGTCTGTTTTGGGGGAGAACTTGCCGGTCTTTTCGGCGAGCCACGTCAGGATCGCGCCCGATTGCGTCATACGCTTGCCGGCGGTTTCCAAAACCGGCACCTCACCCATCGGGTTAGTGCGCTCGCGCCAGTCGGGGTTGCGCGTCGCGCCGTTGAAAAAGTCAACGAATACAGGCTCCCAGGCTAGGCCTGCACAGTTGAGATAGAGCGCGACCTTGTAGGCATTTCCGGACTGGCAGAAGCAATGCAGGCGATAGTCTGGCATCGGCGGCTCTCCGGATCGGGGATCAGTCATGAGCGGCTGGCATCGAGGCCTAGCACAATCGCGCGGCGGTTTCACGCGGTTGAGGCCGATGATCCGCCGGGCATGAGGCGGAAAAGCAGCACGGGCGGGGGACACTGTCCACCCGCCCGCTGGTCCTCACAGGCTGACGCCTGAGGTTACTTCATGGTCGGGATGGAGAACTCGGCGCCCTCCTTGATGCCCGACGGCCAGCGCGACGTCACCGTCTTGGTCTTGGTGTAGAAGCGCACGCTGTCCGGACCGTGCTGGTTGAGGTCGCCGAAGCCCGAGCGCTTCCAGCCGCCGAAGGTGTAGTAGGCAATCGGCACCGGGATCGGCACGTTGATACCAACCATACCGACGTTGACCTTGGCCGCGAAGTCGCGTGCCGCATCACCGTCACGGGTGAAGATCGCCACGCCGTTGCCGTACTCGTGCTCGGTCGGCAGGCGCAGAGCTTCGTTGTAGTCCTTGGCGCGGACAACCGACAGCACCGGTCCGAAGATCTCTTCCTTGTAAATGCGCATGTCCGGCGTGACGTCATCGAACAGGCAGCCGCCCATGTAGAAGCCGTTCTCATAGCCCTGCATGCGGAAATCGCGGCCGTCGACCTTCAGCGTGGCGCCTTCCTTGACGCCGAGCGCAACGTAGTCCTTGACCTTCTCCAGCTGCTGCTTGGTGACCAGCGGGCCGAAGTCCGCATCGGCGGAGGTCGATGGGCCGACCTTCAGGCTTTCAACGCGCGGGATCAGCTTCTCCATCAGCCGGTCCGCGGTCTGCTTGCCGACGGGGACAGCGACCGACACGGCCATGCAGCGTTCGCCGGCCGAGCCGTAACCGGCGCCGATCAGGGCGTCGACGGCCTGATCCATGTCGGCGTCGGGCATGATGATCATGTGGTTCTTGGCGCCGCCGAAGCACTGCACGCGCTTACCGTTGCCGCAGCCACGGGTGTAGACGTACTCCGCGATCGGGGTCGAGCCGACGAAGCCGACCGCCATGATGTCCGGATCGTCCAGTATGGCGTCGACGGATTCCTTGTCGCCGTTGACGACGTTGAGGATGCCCGCCGGCAGTCCGGCTTCGATCATCAGCTCGGCCAGCATCAGCGGTACGGACGGATCGCGCTCGGATGGCTTGAGAATGAAGGCGTTGCCGCACGCGATGGCCGGCGCGAACTTCCACATCGGGATCATGGCCGGGAAATTGAACGGCGTAATGCCGGCAACGACGCCCAACGGCTGGCGCATCGAGTAGATGTCGATGTTGGGGCCGGCGCCTTCTGTGAACTCACCCTTCATCAGGTGCGGGATGCCGCAAGCGAACTCGGCGACTTCGACGCCGCGCTGGATGTCACCCTTGGCGTCGGGGACAGTCTTGCCGTGCTCGCGGGCGAGGATATCGGCCAGCTTGCCGCTGTCACGCGCGACCAGATCGACGAACTTCATCATCACGCGGGCGCGGCGCTGCGGGTTGGTGGCGGCCCAGGCTGGCTGTGCAGCCTTTGCGTTCTCTACTGCAGCGCGAACTTCAGCTTTGGTTGCAAGCGGCACTTTGGAGGCCACGTCGCCGGTCATCGGCCAGTAAACGTCGCCGAATTTGCCGCTAGTGCCCTTGACGCGCTTGCCGCCGATGAAGTGATAGAGTTCGTCTGCCATGTGCTGGTCTCCAATTCCCGGCATGTCGATTTGCGCGGCATCTTAAGGATGCGATCGCGCCAATGCCAGCCGGAAGTCTGAACCGTGGCGGGACGGATTGTCTGAGCTGATAGGCTTAATGCCGTCCACGGCAGGACGTGCTCGGGCAGGTATGAAGCGATCCGGTCGAGCAGCAGCATGATCGCGACCACCAGGATAATCGCAACAACGGCCAGGGCTGCGGCCTGAGGTGCCAGCCCGGCTTCTTCCAGGCTGAGGAGCGCGACGCCGAGGGTTTCAGTGCCGGCTGTCCAGAGCAGGGCAGAGACGGTCAACTCGTTGAGGGCGACGAGGAACACCAATAGGCCGCCGGCGACGGCCGCGGGCAGCAATTGAGGCGCGATGACGTAGCGCAGCCGCTGCATCGTGCCAGCGCCGTCCAGCGCGGCGGCCTCCTCCTGGTCGCGAGCGACGACGGCCATGGCGGCCAGTGGTGCCTTGAGCGCCAAGGCCTGGAAGCGCGCGAGATAGGCGAACAGAATGATGAACGGTGTCGCGTAGATGCTGATGCCGATGACCGGAAGCGGCTGCAGAAACAATAGGATGCAGGCGATGGCCAACGTCACGCCGGGCAGCGCGTAGGGAATTTCGATCAGGCCTTCCGCCA
>JAEZBU010000205.1 GCA_023426855.1 Pseudomonadota bacterium
ATCGAAGCCCGCGTGAAGCAGATCAGGATGCAGATCGAGGAAACCACCTCCGACTACGACCGCGAGAAGCTGCAGGAGCGGCTGGCCAAGCTCGCTGGCGGCGTGGCGGTCATCAAGGTCGGTGGTGCCACCGAGATCGAGGTCAAGGAGCGCAAGGACCGCGTCGACGATGCGCTGCACGCCACCCGCGCCGCGGTGGAGGAAGGCATCGTGCCGGGCGGCGGCGTTGCCTTGTTGCGGGCCTTGAAGGCGCTCGACGCGCTGAAGGTCGACAACGAAGACCAAAAGATCGGCATCAACATCATCCGCCGCGCGCTACAGGCGCCAGCACGTCAGATCGCGCAAAACGCCGGTGACGATGGTTCGGTGATCGTTGGCAAGGTGCTGGAGAACAGTTCCTACAGCTGGGGTTACGACGCACAGACCGGAACCTACGGCGATCTGGTTGGAAAGGGCATCATCGATCCGACCAAGGTCGTGCGTACCGCATTGCAGGACGCCGCCTCGGTGGCGAGCTTGCTGATCACCACAGAAGCGATGATCGCTGAGAAGCCAAAGAAGGCTGCGGCGGCACCGGCCATGCCTGCCGGTATGGACTACTAAGCAGGAGCAGGCGGGAGCCGATAACTTGTCGGCTCCCGCAAGGCGAGGGACGGTAGTGTGCAGATAGCCTACGTCGTTGTTCCTTTCGAGCGCATTGGGACCCGTGTGAGCTTTTGAGCGGGATGCAATGATCGCGCAGCCTCGGCTTGATTTTTCTCGTCGATCAACGTCGGCTGGGAACCTCATAGCTCTGCTGCGATGTTTCAGCATCAGCGAAGGATGGGCCCTTTGTCATCTAAAATGCCGGTTGCCCGTCTCGCCGGGCAAGCGGGAAAGACGGTGGAGATGCACGGTGCTGGGTCTTACTGGTCGCGATGTTTCCCTTAGCAAATATGAAATCACAGGTTATCGGCCTTTTGGCCGATTCCGTTATAGGCGCGAACGGAGGGTGAGGGGATCAAGATTCGGGGCCGCATATGCGGTCCCGTCTATTTTACCGTGCGTGAGCGAGGCTCAGTGCTGTCGCGGTGATCTCTGCAACTCAAGGCGGATTCATCCACATGCTGTGGGCAGATCTGTCTCCGTTCAAATGTTCTAAGACTTCAAGATTCGATTCCGGCGCGGATCGGCATTTGCAATCAGAGGCTTGGCAGGAAAAATGTGAAGTAATGGGCGGTTTGGGGGGAGTAATGGGGCGGAGTCGCGTGAGGTAACGGGCGGAGTCGTGTGAGGGATTGGGCCGAGTCGTGCGAGGAATTGGGCAGTAAGGGTGGTGTCCAAGGTGAGAAATTGGGCGGTGTCATCCACAGGCCATCTACTCGGTGAGAGGCCTATTGGGGGACAGCGGTGAGGATCAATGGATGATCTCGATCTGTGCCGGACGGCCTTTGCGGCGGGCACGGGCGACATCTCGGTTGGCGGCGGCTGCCTTGACGGCCGCCAAGTCCTTCTTGATCCACATGAGCTCCAACTGGTGGACGGCACGGCCCTTTCTGCGCACGCCGACTGAGATGGCGTAGTCGGTCAGCAGGTTGACCTCGTCGATCGCGGGTTTGAGCGCGTATTTGTTGAAGTCGCTGAAGCGGGTGAGCTTGTCGTCCGGCACGCCGAGCAGAGCGCGCAAGTCATCGACGGAGAAAGTTTGCGACTGGGCGTGCATGTTGATGCGCCGCTCGACGATCTCGTAGAGGCGGACTGAATATTTCGAGCGCAGCAGGTAGAGGATATTGGTCTTGATGCGCGCCCAGCTGGAGCTGAACTGCAGGATGCGCAGCAGCTGCTCGTGGAAGGTGTAGTAGAAATAGCCGTCGTCCGCGTCCTCCTCGGTGTTGGGTCCGAGCAGGTTGACGCGCGTGGTCATGGAGCGCCCGGTTTCCGGGTGGCGGTGGCGGACCTTGGCGAAGGCACCCATCAGTTTGTCGAACGCCTCATGCAGTCGGTCGTTGCTCTCGTGGCTGCCGCGCAGCACGGATTTCGAGATGCGGTGTACCTTGGCGATACCGATGTTGTTCCAGGCGTTGGCGAGCAGCTGATTGTAGAGAACGAGCTCGGAGCGGTTGAGGGCGGAGATCTCGACCACGTCGACTAACTCAGCAGGCTTGATCATGCTGCCGACCCCGTGCGGGTCGAGTGGATCGCCGGAGGTGCGCATGTCGAGTGTGCGCCGCGGGCCGGCAGGTGAACCGGTCGTGACGGGCAGTCTGGCAGATTGGGGATCGGCGGTACTCACGGCTGATTAAATTTTCTCCTGATTGTCAGTTAGCTGATTAAGGATCGAGAGAGTCAACGACCGAATTCAGGCGTATGATCGCCGCGAGACACCTGCCCGGATCATCTGTCCGGTTCCTCGCCTTTCAGGAGGCGGCAATCTGGCGCTGGGCTTGCGATCGGTGAGGGGACGCCCAATTCCTCACTTTTCGGAACGGGTCCAACGGCTGGGCATATGGATGTGGATAAGGCCGCCCAAAACCTCGCAGTTAGAGAGCCGGGTATGGGCACAGAAGGGCGGCCCGCAATGATTCTCAAGAGCGCTTGAGCGGGCTTGCCGATGGTCGCGCCGGATAGCCGCGGCAGTGACACAGAACCAATCCGGAGCGGAGGCCGGCATGGGTGCCAAGCCGACTGACTCTTGCGTTCATCGCCCGGTCTGATGGGCATAAAGGGCTTTTGAAGTATCGGATGTTCTACAGCTACATTGTCCGTAATTGTCGCGCTTTGGCGATGGTCGAATCCGGCGACTGCAGGATAGAAATGGCCGCAACAACCAAGCTTATCTTATTATGATGCGCTCGCGAACTCGGCTTCCAGCCGCTCGCAAACCTCACCGACTTGAGTGAACGCCGTTCAAATCAGCTGCTAGGTACTCGATCAATTTTCGCGCTGAATCTGGAATGTTCCCATGTTTGGCAGAACCTTGCCAGTTATTACTCATTGCACTTCCATGCGGTCATCGACACACGCCACAAACAGTGTGCAGAGATATTTTACCCTCACACAGCTATAGCTAACCTTAGAAACGCATAACACCTCAGCGAGTTTCCGGCGTAGTCTCAGGAGCGCAAAAATTGCCTGCCCACTGATCTTCGTCTGAACGAGCTGGGTTAGGGCCGCCGCTTAGTGATGCTTGAACTCGTCGCCTTCGGTGGCTGCACGGCAGGTATTTTGTCAAACAGCACCCTCGGATCCTGCAACTCGTCGGCGTAGCGCAGCAATTCCGTCATCAGTCCGTCTGCAACGGCGCAACGGCAACCAGCTACTCACGGCCGGAGATTGGGAGTTGGGCCAGGCTAAGCTGCCAGTCTTTCGCAGTGCGTCGCGGATGACAATATGACCCTCCATGGGAACTGGTCTACGGGGGTGAGGAAATAGGGCCGCTCAAAATAACGATAATCAATGTCATTGGCGACGACGAAGCGCGTCAGATCAAGCGTCTTGTTGCTCTCGAGCTTGATAGACATAGGTATCCTTCCCGGTTTCGTAGCCTTTGACGATGTCCGAGGTTTCGATCTTCCCGAGCCCCTGCACGACTTTCTCGTATTGATGCGGCGGCCGGAGGGTTCTGAAACTGGCGGAAGGAAATGGCGGCTGAGCTTTCTTTGGCGTTGACCATTTCGACCAGGATGGAGACACGGAAAGTTTGAGGTGGCCTTTCCAGTAGGCACGCGGAGGCATGGAGATATCCTGAACGCAATACGATTGTTAATTGAAGATGACGTAAGCAGAACGCGGCGGCGTCTAAAAGGTCCATCCGGTACCACCGCGGCCTGCGCGCGCTGTTTTGCCGGCAGGACCGCGTGGTGACGCTGCGCCATGTGCGTTTCGCACTGGCTGGTCTACTTGTCAGCGACGCCGGGGTACACAGACGATGCTAGAAGATTAGCGAGGTGTGCCGCGTTCGCTGCGAGCATGCGTGTGGTCTTCATCGTTTTCTCATATGGGCCCTTGAGGTCTTTGTAATCTACAGAACCCATCGCTTCTCCCACCCAATATGTGCCAGCTCCAGCAGGAATAGTGAAGCCGACATCATTCAGAGCCTGAAAGATTTCTGCATGGCAGTGGTGCGCACCATCTTCGTTGCCAACCACTGCGACGACCGCAACCTTGCCGAATGACGGCATTCGTCCTTTCTCATCGGTCTCCGAAAGAAACGCATCCATGCGCTCCATTACCCGTTTTGCTACGCTCGATGGCTGACCCAACCAAATCGGCGTTCCAAAGACTAAAATATCGGCGGCCAGAATCTTCTTCCGTAAACTGGGCCACTCGTCTCCTTCCCCCTCGTCCGATTGCACTCCGGGTTTGATATTAAGGTCCACAACGCGAACGATTTCGCCTTTTACATCGTGATCAGCCAACTCCGTTAGCATTTCGCCGAGAAGTTTTTCCGTCGATGAACCTTCAGCACCGGGCTTAAGGCTACAATTGAGCGCTAATGCAGTAAGGGCCATTCGTCGTACCGCTCTCCAGGAATTGGTCGTGGCCTGTTCGGCTGTGTGCGCAGTGACTATCCATTCGGCCAATGGTCATTGACTTGTCGCGTGGGTGCTCCCCTTCCTCCAGACATAATAGCCAGCGTCGAGAAGGCCTCTGAGAATCGGTTCGGGGGGCAAAGCGGCCGGCACGCTCTTGTGAGCTGCGAGCTCGAAGGCGCCTCTGAACAGCCAGCGCGAATGCTCGGGGCCCGTTGGAAGGTTGGAGCCGGACCGATCGCGCGAAAAGCCAAGATAGGGCCCGCCATCGAACATGTATGTCAGCGTGGTGTCGCTCTCTGCCGTCGCCGAAGGCATACTCGTCCTTTCCGTGTCCAGCTTTCAACGGGAGGCTTTGTAAAGCTTCGCGGCGATTTCATACATCTCCTCTGGTGCGTACTCGGGCGTGAAGGCCGACGGTTCACCGACGAGTTCGTGGATTTTCCCCCCGTCGGGCATGCCTTCCACGACTTCGAGGTCGCCAGGAGGATCACCCGGGAGCGCCACCTCGGCGTTCGACCAGATACCGGCCATTTCGCGATAGTCGTCCGGACTGAAAGTATAAAGTCGGCGATGCGAACCTTCATCGAGGTACTTCTGGCACTCGGGGATCTTACCCAGCGGAATATTCGGCGTTGGCAGCATCTTCTCGATTTCGACGCCGGTAAGTTGTTTGATCGCCAGGGCATAGGCATGGGCGTGGACCGAGCCTCGCACCAGAAGGTAGCCGCACACTTCGCGACCGGTCGGATCGCTGACTGTTTCGTAAACCCTGAGCTTATGAAGTCGTGCACCGCATTCCAGGTGGAAGTTGTGAAGCAAATCAAACACCACGTTGCCAGTTGTGGTGACGAAGTCGCTGTTCCAACTCTGCGCATTCGCATTGACTGGCACGGCGCCGCCGGCGTGCGAAAGAAACGATGACGCCAACCGGATATCCTTCATCGACTCGAAGGGCGCCTGGCTGAGATCAAGGGCGGCAGCCTCGTCGCCTCCATCCTGGTCTGGTCCGTTGGCAAGCATAGCCACGCCGTTGCTCACGAGTTCAACGTGGCCGAGCTCTTCCGCGGTGATTGCCGCCACCAAGCTGTAGAAAGGGCGCAGTTTGCTTTTCGAGCGGAAGTTGAAGCTTTGGAACATGTAATTCCCAAGCGTCGACATTTCGCCGTACTTGCCGCCCAGCAGCTCCTGCAGCGCAGCTGCTGCATTGGGATCTTGGCGGGCCGGTGGCGGCAGGTCGACTTGGAGCTTGTTAACACGCAAGAACATTGGAGCTCCTTCCGGTTCCGTCTAGCTGCACTGGAAAAGCATCTGAGCAAGGGCAAAGAAGCTCGGATTGCCGCGAGGCGAAATCAAGGCTGGATCCAAACCCATCCATTTGAGCCGGGCCAGCCTTTACGAGGGTCGTCTCACTTGTCTCTAACTCAAGCATGCTGAAGCGGTTCCGCGTCATCTGCCAATCAACGTCAAGCGGCGGGTTCGCATTTACTCATGCGAACGGAACAGGTCTGGCGCAGCGTCGTTCCTCTTAGAGAGGCTGATACGCGAATTCGCGAGCAGCACTGGAAGCAAGCATCCCCGCACCGGAAGCGCGCAGAAGGAAAACACATGAAAGCATTATGTTGGCACGGAACCGGCGATGTGCGCTGCGAAACCGTTCCTGATCCGAAGATCGAGGATCCGCGCGATGCCATCATAAAAGTCACTGCTTGCGCTATTTGCGGTTCCGACTTGCATCTGTATGACGGCTATATGCCGACTATGGAATCGGGCGATATTCTTGGCCACGAAACCATGGGTGAGGTCATCGAGGTGGGAAAGGGCAATAGTAAGCTGAAGGTGGGCGATCGCGTCGTCATTCCATTCAATATTGCGTGCGGTGAATGCGTTTTTTGCAAAAAGCAACTCTGGTCGTTGTGTGACCGGTCTAATCCTAATCGCGAACAGGCGGCTGAGGTGATGGGGCATTCACCGTCCGGCCTCTTTGGATATTCTCATTTGCTGGGTGGGTATTCTGGTGGTCAAGCGGAGTTCATCCGGGTTCCGTTCGCTGATGTGGGGCCAATCAAGGTCCCTGACGCATTGACCGACGAGCAAGTACTTTTCCTGTCGGATATCTTTCCTACCGGGTATATGGCCGCAGAGAACGCCGGCATAGCGGCCGGGGATATCGTTGCCGTGTGGGGATGTGGCCCGGTCGCGCAGTTTACCATTCAAAGTGCCTGGATGCTCGGTGCCGGAAGGGTGATTGCTATCGACAACGTACCCGAGCGATTAGAGATGGCGCGTACGGTCGGCAGAGCAGAGGTAATAAACTTCGACGAAACCGCTGTGTACGATCGCTTGCAGGAAATGACGCAAGGATTGGGCCCGGACTGCTGTATCGATGCTGTGGGAACCGAGGCGCACGTTGGTGGCGCAACCGGCTCTGTAGTCGATAAGGTCAAGGCGAGCTTATATCTTGGCACCGACCGCCCAAGCGTTATTCGTGAAATCATTATGTGCTGTCGCAAGGGCGGCAACATATCAGTTCCTGGCGTATATATCGGAATGGTCGACAAGATCCCGTTCGGCGCTTTCATGAACAAGGCGTTGACAATGCGCTCGGGCCAAACACACACGCATCGATATTTGGCGCCGCTGCTGCAAAAGGTGGTGGAAGGGCAGATAGATCCTTCGTTCGTGATTACACACCGCGCTGGCCTGGAAGACGGCCCGGAGCTTTACAGGAAATTCCGCGATAAAGAGGACGGCTGCATCAAGGTGGTGATGACGCCTTAGGCAAAGGAGGCGAGCAGGACTGCTCGGTGCACAATGACGATATCGCGTCTGCGAGCGGACATCGATCGGGGGAAAATGCGGGACAAAGTGGCTTTCCCGGACCCCGCTGCGGCACCTTTGGGCACCGACGAGGAAGCCGCCGGTAACCCTCTTACCAAGGAGCAGGTAGCGCAGGCGCGCGATTACGAAACGCGCGGTGCCCCAGACAAGCCGGATGGCGGCATCGCGATTTTCGCCTTTGTTATTCTAGCGCTCGTCCTCGCGACTGGATTGCTGATGATGTTGGCTCTTTAGCCGGCGGTAGCTGCCAGCGTCAAACTCCCGGGGAGGCCGGCGTATCTGATCATGGAGCGCGATCGCCGTCACCACCCTCATTCTTGCCAAGCACATGGGGCACTTCAGCGCCGAAGAGGACAATCTGAGCCGAGTAATAGATCCATATCAGCAAGACTACGAGCGATGCAGCCGCTCCGTACGTAGACTCCAATCCTTGTGTTCCGATGTACCAGGATATGGCGAGCTTGCCGGTGTTAAAGAGCAGCGCGGTGGTCAGCCCACCTTTCCAAGCATCGGACCAGCGGACGTGGACGTCTGGAAACCACTTAAAAAGCAGCGCGAACAACGCCGAGAGCACAATGAGCGAGACGAGGAAGTTTATAACTGCCCAGGCCGCACTCTCGCCGCCTCCAAGCAATCCAGAAAGTGCCGATAGTGCGGTGTTCAAGACGAGCGAGACGGCCAGCAAGAAACCCATCCCCATAATTCCTGCAAATGATATTAGATACGTGCGCAGGTAAGCCCAGATCCCCGCTTGTTTCGGCTCTTCGACCTCCCAGATCGCATTAACGGCATCCTTGAGTTGAACGACAACGCCCAACGCGGCGACGAGCAAAAACACCACGCCGACTATCGCAGCAATGATGCCGCTGGATTGCGCTCCCGCTCCCTGAAGCATAGCCTCCACGGCCTGGCTTCCGGCGGGACCAAGAAGCCCGCGGAGCTGAACGTTTAACGCGTCAGCGACGCTTTGGCGCCCAAAAACAAGTCCGGCCACGCTAACGACGATAAGCAGTAGCGGTCCGAGCGAGAACACGGAGTAGTAGGCTAATGCAGCGCCGAGCCGGGCATCGCGGTGGCGAAGCCAGTCGTTGCCGGCTGCGACGAGAGTGTTCCACATTGGGACAATTGGCCTCAATCAAACGGCACTATCTGCAAAGCACTCCTGCGTAAGCCTGAGTGCGGCTTCTATAGCTGCGGCTCGGATAGCGGAGCGATCAGCCGGTGAAATAGTGTGCTTGCGGTGCCAAGTGCCGCGACCGCGGTAGGCGACAGCGACATGCACGTGCCCGACAGTTATTGTCTTCGTCGGGTTCCGGACCCGCGACCCCCGCGATGGCGATCGCCAACTAAGCAGGCGAGCGCTCCAGAAGACCTTGTGCCATTTGCTCTGCCACCGGCTGGCTGACCGCTGAATAGACGTCCAGTGTTTCGCTCGGGACGCCAAGCATCGCCGTTTTAGCCAACTTAGTATAGACGACGATGCAGCCGTGAAAGCTATCCCCACCGCCGGGAGCGTCGGAGTGGCGTAGCGAGGCAACCAGCTGTGGAGGACTCCACTGTGGCGATCGCCACGCCACGACTTTTAGCATCAGCCAGGACTGTAGCGGCCAATGAGGCAAGCTTCGAAACCGGCGTTTGCGTAGTTCATCCAGCTAAGCGGCCTTTGCTTTTTGATTCGCAACCGCGTCGGCGATCTTAGTCAAAAGCGTATCGGTCTTTTCCTCTTCCTTCAGCGTTTGCGAGAGCAGCTTCGCTGCGTCGTTCATCCCGAGCTCCTCAGCCCACCGGCGCAACGTGCCGTAGCGCGTGATCTCGTAGTGCTCGACCGCTTGGGCAGCGGATGCCAACCCGGCGTCGAGTGCGGGCGATGATTTGTATTCGTCAAGGATTTCTTCGCCCTCCTCGATGATACCGTCAATAGCGGGACAGGTTTTCCCGACCGCTCGCTTGCCAAGCACCTCGAATACATCCTGTAAGCGCTCGACATGAATCTCTGTCTCCTCACGGTGCTGCTCAAAAGCATTTTTGAGTTCGGCCGATTGCGCCCCGCGCGCCATTTTGGGCAGTGCTTTTAAGATCTTCTTCTCGGCGTAGTAAATGTCTTTCAGAGTGTCGTAAAACAGCGTTTCTAGGGTTTTCTCTGCCACTTGCGGGCCTCCCACTTGGTCTTTGGATGAAATGCAACTGGATGTCGCGCTGGCAGCCGAAGCGGACTTAGCCCACCGCGCTTAAGGCGCCGAAGCGCCCCGAGGACTTTGCCAGCCAATTCAACATGAGCGTTGAATGCTCGGTAAACTCGCGTGCCCAGCGGCAGTTCCTTTTTTAGCAATGCCGATCGGTCCGGTTACCATGCGCGGTCTGCGCGACCGTGCCGTGACGCCCATCAGGAAGTGGCGAATTCTGCAGCAGCAGTTCCTGCAGAAGCCTGTTCGCATGCATGAGGTGGACAGCGTGATTGGACTGACGGTACTGGTTAAGCTCGTCGCGGATAACATCCAGCAGTTCGGGGTGAGTGCGCATAAGCTCCTCCATGTCCCTCTATCGGTTAGCGCTTTGCCGCCTCACTGTCGGATTCGGCGCGCGCCAGGAACTGGCTGGTGAGGTCAGGCATTTGCTGTTCCAGCCACTTAGCTGTGGCTTCTTCTTCTTCCAGATTTTTTCGGCAGATCGCCTCTAGTTCTTGATCGCCAATTGAACGCGCCGCTTCAATCAGTATGCGATAGGAGGCGATCTCCATGTGCTCAAAGGTATAGCCGGCTAGCAGTCCCTTCATCACTTCGTCACTGGCAAAAATACCGCTCAGATTTTGCCCGAGGGCTAATGTCTTTCCACCCAAATCTTTAAGCGTTGAACTGCTGTCACCGTGTGCCTCCAGGTAGGCGCGCAGGCGGCTTGCCTGTTGCTGTGTTTCCTTTATATGACGGCTGATGCCGGCCCGCAGGTCAGGGTAGTTTTCTAGCCGTACCTGTTGCCCGGTTAGCATTGTTTCGGCTTGCTCTTCCATGGCGTGGGCGTCTCTCACCCACTGCATTACCCACTCGCGCGTAGCGGCCAATTTAACCTCCTTTTGAACGGTATGAGGGCGAGCGCCTTAGCGCTTTGCTTGCCGGGCCAACGTCAGGCCGCTTCGATCGTTCCGATTGCTCGTGCCGATTTGTCGCCAGCAAAGAGGGCAGACCTGCAGGAACTGTATGAACAATAGGGCGTTCAGGCCGCAACATCCCGATCAATCGTGGCCGTGTTCGCCACGCTAGGAGGACGACAATGCCAGGCAAAGGAACGAAGCGCGGCTTTGGCGGAATGGATAAGGATAAGCAACGCGAGATCGCCAGCAAGGGCGGCAAGGCTAGCGGCGGCAACTTCGCTGAAGATCCCGAGCGAGCATCTGAGGCCGGCCGCAAAGGTGGTGAAAGCAAGTCAAAACCTTAGAGATGGCAAAGCCCAAAGCTCCACGTGGATTTGCAGCGCTTAATGCAGCGGATCGGCAGGCGATGGCAACGAAGGGCGGAAAGTCAGTGCCCAGGGAAAAGCGCTCGTTTTACATCAACCGCGAACTCGCCAGTCAGGCCGGCCACAAGGGCGGCATCGGCGTGCCCGCGAAGAAGCGGGCATTTTTCGTGAGTCGGGCTTTGGCATCGGCCGCACGGCGCAAACATTTGCTTGTGCGGCCGCCCGTCAATCTGCGACGCCTGCTGAATCCCGCTCGCAAGGGTTAGATGACCGGCGCAGCTTGTTGTCGCTACCGCTGTTATTGCTGGGCCCGCTCTGCAGGCTCCGAGTTAGCGTCCCCAAAGCCGCACCCCACACGACGTGCGCGATGATCATCATCGCGTTGCGCTCTCGCGGTTGCTGCGTCGCCGGCGGATCAAACCAGCCGCAGGCACCCAGCCGAGATAGCTCGCTGCCCAAACTCCCAACCCAAAAGCAATTCCGGAAACAGCCCCCGGACCGCGATCCGTTCGTGCAGCTATGGCTGCATAGAGCGCTCCGGTAGCGGCGCCAAACGCGTAATGCGCTGCTAAAGCCGGCGCGGCTCCGCCCGAAGCTATCGACACCTTCATCGCTATGCCATCCGTGATGATCCGCGGTGGAAGCGGGTAGCGCTGATGTTCCGGCAAGCGCCGATGCAGATGCTGCATCACCAGCGTCATCGGTACGGTGGCAAGCAAGCCGGCGACGCACCCGATGGCCACAGGCCACGCGTTCAGAGGTTGCTTGCTCAAAGCGCCTTTAACTGTTGTCGTGCTGAGTGGCTTCTGCATGCGTTGCTCTCGCTCTTCCACTGCTTCAACAGAATCCAACCGGCTAGGAACATCGCAATACAGACTAGGAACGCGATCTCCAAATAGATGCAGTACGAGCGGTCTACCCGTTCGTTGACATGGTGAAAACCAAGTATGTGATAGTTGATGATGCCTTCAATAATGTTGAAAGCGCCAAAACCGACGAATATCGAGCCGGCCAGGAGTTTGGTGGACCAGAACAGGTGGCGACGCTTGGCTGTGCGCCAAAGCACGACGAGTCCTGCGACGAGGAATAGATACGTGGCGCTGTGAAAAATGCCATCCCACAACGTATTGAATTCCTGCCACTGAAGTAGCTGATGGAGGACGATGCCGTCGAAAAACCCTCCCAGACCCAGTCCAAACAGGATGCCCGCCGCCGGGAAGCGATCTTCAGGATCTGATGATGCTTGCGCCGTCTGGGTCCAGTTCCGTAAATGCGCCTTCGCCACGAGCATGAGCGGCCGCACGTCGGAAATTCACATCGGCATAAGATGGTGGGCGCTGCCCGCACGGGCTTTTGGGTTTGCAGGTTAGCCCTGTTCCCAGAGGGACGCCCGGCTCCTGAGCGGTGCGTTACTCAAGCCAGCGGAGCCAGCACCGGACGAACCAGTGAAGCGGACAATAGTTCCGAGGCAGATGGAGGGCGCTGCCCGCACGGGCTTGAAGGATTGCAGGGTCAGCTGGACGCCCGGCTCCTGAGCAAGGCAAACGACCGGGTTCCACTCGTTGCCGGATTACGAAGTGCGCAGTATTGGGCTATCAGGTCATACCCATGAGGCTTAATCAGGAAGAGCCCTCGTGACCGCACAGAGATGCAATGAGGGAGTTCACCCGATCGAAAGCGTCGTGCATTCCCGCGAATGCACTGGATAGGAGCCGTGTCCAGCTGCTGACGCGTCACGCCGGGGATTGGATACAAGGTCAGCGCAATACTCGGCAATCACTTTCGATCGAGCTTTTTTCCCCTAAGGGGACCCGGCATCACCACAGGAGTCGAGGAATCAGGTGAAGGTCCCGACCTTGGAAGCAGAGCTCCTCTCACAGTTCCTTATCGGTGCGCTATCAAACAGTGCTGCGGCGCAACGTAGACATTGCCAAGTAATCTGTTAGCGTTTCATATCGCTGCGACTGTCAACGTACAGCGACTGGGAGATACGAGTGCTCTCGCCAAACCCGACATGGGATCAGGAGCAACCATGCCCAACCCTCCAAAACCAGCATCGGGTGCCTTCAGCGCCGACGAGTTGACGATCCTGGAAGGCGCAGTGACCGACGCTTGGGAAATTCTTTCCAGCCAAAAGCATCGCCCGTCATGGGCGGTCTCTCGAGAAGAAGTCGCTCGCGTTGTCATGACGATCGCAGTTGAGGGCGAACGCGACAAACTCACGCTGACTAGCCGCGCTCTCGAGCGACTGACTGCGGACAACGACAGATGAGGACCTACACCGTCATCGTCACGCGCAACGATCGTGTCCTCTTTGAAGACGACATTCCATTCTTCAGCCCAGCGACATTTTCTCGATCGGTGGGCGCTTCACTTGAGCGCTACCGCCTGAGCAGCGGCATCGATATCCGCGCCGCGGACGTTCTGGTCTCGGTGAGACCGAAACACATAAAACCCTCGTGACCGTGACAGCGATCACGAGGGTTAGGGTGAGCATCATGACGTTCCAGAGGGCATGGAACTAAAGCATAAATCGCACAACCCCTGAGTAAGTTCCATTTCGCTTTTCGGGCGGCCCGTCTCGCCGGCCCGCGTGCGGCGCCATAATGGCGAAACGATGGTGCGCTCCCCAACCATTCGGGAACTATCTCAGGGCGCTCGGATTAGTCAGATAGGCACAAAGGATAAGCTGGAGCATTTCGCGCCGTTCAAGGAGTGATGATGGCGGACGACCTGGAATTCAAACCTTACGACAGTCCAACTGGTGGGTGGGGTTCCGTAAAGTCTCTGGTTCGCCACTCGACACGCCAAGGCGCAATAAGCACAGCACCCGATCTGCTACGTCACCACAACAAGGTCAAAGGCTATATGTGCAGCAGCTGTGCTTGGGCAAAGCCGGCTGAACCGCATAATGCCGAGTTCTGCGAAAATGGAGCAAAGGCTACGTTCTGGGAACTGACCTCCAAGCGCACAACGCCGGAGTTTTTTGCGGATCACCCAGTCAGTGAGTTGCTTAAATGGTCGGATTTTGATCTGGAGAACGAAGGCCGACTGACGCACCCCATGCAGTACGATCATGCGAGTGACCGCTATCTCCCGGTCAGTTGGCAAGCCGCGTTCGCCGAGATCGGCGAGAAACTGAAAACTTACGAACGCGAGTCGGTCGTGTTCTACGCGTCGGGTCGGGCATCGCTTGAAGCTTCGTATATGTATCAGTTGCTGGCCCGTCTCTATGGCAACAATAACCTGCCTGATAGCTCGAACATGTGCCATGAAACGACCTCCGTAGCGCTGCCTCAGAGCATCGGAACACCGGTGGGCACAGTGCTTTTGGAAGATTTCGCGGAGACGGACTGCATTTTCGCCTTTGGCCAGAACGTCGGAACCAATTCACCGCGATTACTGCACAATCTGCAGGAGGCTCGTGATCGCGGTGTCCCGATCGTCGTCTTCAATCCATTGAGAGAGAAGGGCTGGGAAGAATTCGTCAATCCGCAACGGCCGAGCCAAATGGTGATGAACGAGCCGACTCAGATTGCCACGCAGTATTATCAGGTGCGCGCTGGCGGCGACATTTCCGCCTTGCTTGGACTGGCAAAAGCAATCCTCGAGTGGGACGAACGCGCGCAGGAGAACGGCGATCGCCGAGTTCTCGACGTTGATTTCGTCACGTACCACACGCATGGCTTTGACGACTTCTGTGAGTTTGTTCGGAAGACGTCTTGGACGGACCTGGAACATGAAAGCGGACTGACGCGGGCGGCGCTGGAGGCGGCAGCAAAGACATATTGCCAGGCCAACTCCGTTATTGCTGTTTATGGCATGGGGCTTACCCAGCATCGTCTGGGCGTGGACAACGTCCAGATGCTCGTCAATTTTCTCCTTCTCAGGGGAAATATCGGCAAGCCGGGCGCGGGGATCTGCCCTGTTCGTGGACACTCGAACGTTCAGGGGCAGCGGACTGTCGGGATTGCTGAGAAAGTCGAACTTGTTCCCCTCGATCGGTTAGCCGAGCAGTACGGGTTTTCGCCCCCTAGGAAGGATGGATTGGCAACAGTAGGTACCTGCGAAGGCGTAATTGCCGGCAGTGTGCGCGCGTTCATCGGACTTGGAGGAAATTTTGTCCGGGCTATCCCCGACCACGATGTTATGGAGGCGGCATGGCGCAATTTGGATCTCTCCGTCCAGGTTGCAACTAAGCTAAACCGCACCCACCTTATAACGGCGCACGCGACGTTTTTGCTTCCGTGTCTCGCTCGCACAGAAATTGATGAGCAGACTTCCGGCCCTCAGATCGTCACCGTCGAGGATTCTACGACCTGCATTCACGCGTCGCGTGGCGTGGCCAAGCCTGCAAGCGAGGCTCTCCTTTCGGAGCCAAAAATCATCGCAGAAATTGCAAAGGCGACTTTGCCGGACAATCCGCGCGTGCCCTGGGATGCATGGTCCGGCGATTATCACTTAGTGCGCGACGCGATCGAACAGACGTTCCCTGATCAGTTTCGAAACTTCAATGAACGCCTCGATACTCCGGGCGGCTTTCCAAGGCCAGTCGCGGCCCGCGATCGGATATGGGAGACCGATACGGAGAAGGCCAATTTCAAGGTGCCGAAGGCGTTATCAGCCAGCTTCGACGACGGGAGGGACGGCGATGTCTTGCGCCTGATTACTCTGCGCTCGAATGATCAGTTCAACACGACAGTCTATGGCTACGATGATCGCTTCAGGGGCATTTACGGATCTCGCATGGTTGTGATGATGAATCGCGATGACATGCGCCGACTCGGTATACCACCTGACAGTTCCATTGCTTTGACTACAGCCGTAGACGACGGGGTTCAACGCATCGTTACAGGCCTGAAGGCGCTGGAATACGATATCCCGCCGGGCAATTGCGCGAGCTACTTTCCGGAATGCAATCCGCTAATTCCACTTTGGCAGTTCGCTGAACAGAGCAGGACACCTGCAGCGAAGTCAGTACCTGTGCGGGTCTCGATCTCAGTGCAAGACTAGGCGGCGCATGATCCAGAAAGGATAGCTCATGAGCGACGGCAGTGGGGCCTCGCCGCCTCAGCCGCCAAAGCTGACGTCGGATGTATTCGAGGCGATGATCGAAAAGTCATCGCTGGCGACGGGTCAGATCGTGGTGCTGGGCATGTTGGCCGGCGCCTATATCGGCTTTGGAGGGCTGTTCGCGACTGTCGCCCTTGCCGGTGCAGATGGCGTGCTGCCATACGGTGCTGCTCAAGTTCTGGCAGGGATCGTATTTGTCACCGGCTTGACCCTCGTCGTGGTCGCAGGCGCCGAACTGTTCACGGGCAACGTGTTGATGTTTGGACCCGTTGCTGACCAGGAACTACCACTTTCAACGGTGGCGAAGGCGCTGCTGACAGTCTATCTGGCCAACGCTGTCGGATCAATGCTTCTTGCTGCGTTGGTCTTCTCCACTGGCATGCACCTTGCTGAAGACGGCGCCATCGCGAAAGCCGCGATCGACATCGCCACCACGAAGTCAACGATAGGATTCGGCCAGGCAATGGCCAGTGGTATTCTGGCTAACATGCTGGTTTGTCTCGCTGTGTGGATGTCCTATGGCGGATCATCGACCGGCGATAAAATTATCGCCGTCGCACTGCCGATTGCCGCCTTCGTAGCGGCTGGCCTCGAGCATTCCGTAGCCAACATGTACCTGCTGCCATACGGCTGGTTGATCGCCAATCTATCAACTGAGTATGGGCAGTCCGAAGGAGCGGTTACGCTGTTGGGCATTCTCGGCAACCTCGTGCCCGCCACCATTGGCAATCTTATAGGCGGCGCCTGCATTGCTCTGGCGTACTGGTGGTCTTACTGCCGACGACCATAAAAGTGAGCGCTAAGCAATGCTCGGCCGGGCAAGGCGAGTTTAATTGAGACGCCGAAGGAAATGTCGGAAACCCACTGAGCGTATCGGGCGCCGGTCTATCAATCGCTAGGCAGCCATATTGGTTGCGCGGGGGCAAGCGGGCGCTGTCGCTGCAAAGACTAAAGTTGGCTGGCCGTAGCTTGCGCGCCGATTTGTCCAGCGGAAGCTTGTCTTCGTTAATATCGATAAGTTGGAACTTCGAATTGGTGGCTGGCGCGATATGTCGAATGGAACGAAATTTGTCCGCGCTCGTTGTTTCGGCGTCACAAAGATGTAATCAGCTGACAGTTCTTCCCCTCGAAAGCGCCCAGGGTGGAATACGCCATCTACATCGTAGGCTTGATCGCAGCGGTTATGTTCATTCACAGCCTATATGGGTTGCGTTGAAGAAAGTACGCTCATGGCAGATGTCGAGCGCCCTGTACTAACCTCCACGTTAGATGTTTCTTACGTCGAATGGAGTGCGGTCATCGCCGGCGCATTTCTCGCGGCGGCGCTGTCGTTCGTGCTGCTTGTCTTCGGGTCGACAATCGGACTGACCGCGACATCGCCGTGGCCGAATTCCGGTTTACCGGCGGGGCTCGTTGCGGCGCTTGCCGTGTTTTGGGCGATGGCACAACAGATCGCGTCCTTTCTGGCCGGCGGTTACGTTGCAGGCCGCATGCGCAGCCGCTGGGGTGAGACACGAGAATCGGAAGCCGAATTCCGTGACGGCCTTCATGGCGGCTTGGTGTGGGCTGTAGGCGTCGTCATTGGTGCAGCCCTGCTTTTTGCCACGGCAGGAGGTGTGGCGAGGACGGGTGTCAATGGTGCGAGCTCCTCGGCGTCGACAGTAGCCGCAAATGCCAACGCTTCTGATCTGGTGGTTGACCGCTTGCTCCGGCCACAGAGTGCGACGCAACAACCCTCCAACCCGTCTGATGCGCGCACGGAAGTGGCGCGAATTCTGACCAACGCCATGGCCGCACGGTCGCTATCGAGCGAGGACCGCGCCTATCTTGCACGACTTGTTGCGCAGCAGACGGGCATCAGCGCTGAAGAAGCCGACAAGAGAATTGCCCAGGCGGATGCAGCCGCACGAGAAGCAGTCGATAAGGCACGCAAGGCAGCGGTTCTGGCCGGCTTTGTAACAGCGGCGAGCTTGTTGCTCTCTCTGGCCGCGGCGTGGTGGGCAGCGATCCAAGGTGGAAATCACCGCGATCATCAAACGCCTGCACATCTTGTAGGGAGGCGTCGGGCGACATGACGCTTCTGACCTGTGCAGTGGCGCAGGGCGGAATGGCCGGCGATGATCGTGCCCACGTGCGAGACGTGCGGGTGTGAAGGGCGAAGATTTACCGTGCATCACGAAACGGTAAGCGACTGGTTTCGAAAAGCGTCCGAGGCAGCTGCTCACGCGGTCGGGAGCCACTGGGCGTTCCTAATTGCCGTATGTGTGATCATCGGCTGGGCTATAGCAGGCCCGATCTTTGGCTTTTCCGACGTGGCAGCTTGGTGATCAACACGGGCACCACCATAGTCACGTTCCTCATACTCTTCCTGATTCAGAATACCCCAAATGCGGGACGCTCAACCGGTTGCTCTCACGCTCGACGAACTGTCGCGTCGATGAGGTAAGAACCAGCTTTGTCGAACTGGACCACATGGGCGACGAAGAGTTGGAAATGGCTCAAAAGGAGCTTTCACGCCTGCAAGAAAAATACGCTATGCTGGTCGATGACGACCTTGTGCACATTGAACGCAAACTGTCGCGGCGGCGCAATGCAAGTGTTGATGCCACGGATAGTTTGGTCGGGACAAGTCATCGTCGAAGTGATGGGCCCGGAGCTGATGCAGCTGCCGGGCTTTTTGTTTTGGTCATTGGCATTGCTATTCCAAAAAGCATGCGGCCGCATAGCCCTGAGCGGCAATCGCTCGAAATAAGCTCGAGCGAAGGTTTCCACAACCCAGGCGAAATGCTGCAACTGGACTTGCGGTTGCCAAATGGGTCATTGATCGCTTGGGGCACCCAGATGGGACGCAAGGATGCGGCGCAGCTGTTGCTGCAGACGCCTGCAGAAGAAAAGGCTGCGGTGTCGGACGATTGGAATTTTGTGTTCGCGCAGACGATCGTAATGCGGGGACGACGCCACGGGAGAGGTCACGACCGAGAGCTTCAGATAGCCCTTCCGATAGGCGCGGCGCCATGGTCTTCACTCCCGGAAAAGAGCTTCCCGAACGTATAATGCGGTGATTTCGTTCCGGTCCTTGGGCCTTTGCGGAACGTGGCTGGTACGGACAGCGTTATGCCGGACGCGGAGGACATGAGGCGTCATGGCAAACAGGAAACTTTCTCTTTACCGGCAGAAGCGCGATTTCGCGAAGACCGCGGAGCCGAGCGGCGAGGCTGAAATTGGAACAACTAAATATCCTCGTTTTGTCATCCAGAAGCATTCTGCGCGACGCCTTCACTACGACCTCCGGCTCGAACTCGACGGGGTGTTTAAATCATGGGCGATCACCAAAGGTCCCTCTCTTGATCCCGCCGCAAAGCGGCTCGCAGTGGAAGTTGAAGACCATCCCCTCGACTACGGGGACTTCGAAGGTACCATCCCACATGGCGAGTATGGCGGTGGCACGGTGATGCTGTGGGACCGCGGCTTCTGGGCGGCGGACGGTGATGCCGCAAGGTCCCTGCAGAAAGGCGAGCTCAAATTCACGCTGGTTGGAGAGAAGCTTAAAGGCAGTTGGGTACTGGTGCGGCTTGGCCATAAACGGGAGCGCGGAAAGCGCACCAACTGGCTTCTGATCAAACGGCATGATGGATATGAAAAAGAAGGGAACGGCGAGCGCATCCTCGAGGAGGACCATTCCGTCGCCTCGGACCGTGGCATGGACGACATTACAGCCGGAAAGGGCCGCAGGCCGAAGCCTTTCATGCTCGATGCCAAGAACGCATTTCGCGCCGATGCGGTTTGGCACTCGAATAAGAATAGCGACGCCAAGTCGGCGCCAGCGTCTGCAAAGCAGTGGGCCAGTACGGGGCAAGCAAAGCGCCGTCCGCCCGTATCAGGAGACACGCCGAAATTTATCGCGCCGCAGCTCTGCAAGCGCGTGAGCCGTCCACCGATTGGTGAGGACTGGGTGCACGAGATCAAGTTCGACGGCTATCGAATGCAGCTGCGCGTTGAGGGCGGCCGGAGCGTCATGCGCACGCGCAAGGGCCTCGATTGGACCGACAGGTTCAGGGCCGTTGCGGACGCCTGCGCAGGATTACCCGACTGCGTGATCGACGGCGAAGTCGTCGCGCTTGATCACAACGGCGCATCGGACTTCTCGGCATTGCAGGCGGCGCTCTCGGAGGAGAGATCAGGCAATCTCATCTTCTTCGTATTTGACCTGCTGTTCCTGGACGGTGAAGATCTGCGCGACCTGCCGCTCGTCGCGCGCAAGCAGAAGCTTAAGGAGGACATGACGACGACCAGATCCGCTATGTCGAGCACCTAACTGAGCCTGGTGAAGCGGTTCTCAAGTCCGCGTGCCGACTGGAATTGGAAGGCATTATTTCGAAGCGCGAAAACGCGCTTTATCGCTCCGGGCGGACCGAGACATGGATGAAGTCCAAATGCCGTGGTGGCCATGAGGTCGTTATCGGCGGGTGGAGCGGTAGTGCGACCAATCTGCGATCGCTTGTCGTCGGCGTGAACCGCGGCGGACATCTCGTGCATACGGGACGCGTCGGCACTGGATTGAACAGCCGCAACGTGCCCGGCCTGCTCAACAAGCTCAATGCATTGAAAGCTGATCGGAGTCCGTTCGGCGGTCAGAATGCCCCCAAACAAAAATCGGATTGGACATGGGTGAAGCCGGACCTAGTCGCCGAAATCGAGTTCGCTGGCTTTACCGGCGATGGCATGGTGAGGCAGGCGGCGTTCAAAGGGCTGCGCGAAGACAAGCCGGCCAAGGAGGTC
>JAEZBU010000241.1 GCA_023426855.1 Pseudomonadota bacterium
TTGACGCGCTCGACGTGCTGGGGCGCCAGATCCGGCCGCAACTGGATGGTGACCTTGCCGCTCTTCAGCTCGAGAATGAGCGTGTTGGCGGGATCGGTCGCTTTCGCCTGGGCAAATGCGGCACCGGTGCCGAACATCAACACCGCAAGCATTGCAAGAATTCGGATCACGATCATCGACTCCCTTCGTGAATGACGGGCAGGACTTTGGTGGCTCATGTGGCCGCAATGCGGCAAAGGCTCAGCTACGGTTCAAGCCTTGGGCTTGATTTTGCCCTTGAGCTCTTTTGCCACCGCGCTCGAAACGAATGAACTGACATCGCCGCCCATCGCCGCGATCTGGCGCACGAGGCTTGCCGCGATGTGGCGCACGCCAGGGCTGGCCGGCAGAAAGATGGTCTCGACGTCCGGCGCCATGGCGCCATTCATCCCCGCCATCTGCATCTCATAGTCGAAATCGGTGCTGTCACGCAGGCCGCGCACGATCAGCGTCGCCTTCGCCTCGCGCGCCGCATCGACGACGAGACCGCTGAACGTCACCACGCGCACTTTACTGCCGCGTTTCTTGGCCAGAGGCGCGGTCTCCGCCTCGATCATGGCAATGCGTTGCTCGGCGGTGAACATCGGCGCCTTACCGTGATGCACGCCCACGCCGATCACCAGTTCGTCGACCATGCCCAGCGCGCGTGCGATGACATCGGTGTGCCCGTTGGTGATCGGGTCGAAAGAGCCGGAATAGAAGCCGATACGCGCCATGGTTCAACGGTCCTCACCTGAAATCTTGCCCGCACCCGTCTCACGAACGGCGCGATCCCGCAAGCCGGTCGAGTCGCGTTAACGCTTCGTAAACCGTCTCGCGTCAACCCTACGTTAATCAACAATCCGATTCGAACCTGAGATTCTTCCATGAGTGCAGAGTGGAGTGGGGCCGCGCATACCACGTCGAGCCTCAATGACGTACGCAACGATACCGGTCGCGTCGCGTACTGTGGTCCGACAGTGCTGTCGGCCATCACCGGCTATTCGATCAGCAAGATCGAGGACGAGATCCGTCGCTACCGGCAGGTGCCAGAGCATCGCAAGCCCGTCGTCAAAGGCACCTATGCCGAGGACGTCGAGGCAGCGCTTGCCGCGTTCGGCTACCGCATGCATCCGGTGAAGACGTTCCTGCATCTGTCGCGCAAAGAGCGCCCGACCGTGTGGACCTGGATGCAGAAGCCGCGCAACGCCTGGGCGCATTACATCCTCGCCGTGCACAAAGGCAAGGAAGGCCACTGGATCCTGATCAAGGGCGTGAAGATGTGCGACACCTACACGGAGGGCAAATGGACCTTCGTGTGCGACGGCCCGCATCGTGGCGCGCGCATCATGGAAATCTTCGAGGTCAAGAAAGCCATCGACGCCTGAGCGAGAACCCGCTCAGAACATACGACCGCCGTTCGGCACCGTCTTGTCCGGCGTGATCAGCACGACAGCGCCGCTTTCGTCCGGAAAGCCGAGCGTCAGCACTTCCGACATGAACTTGCCGATCTGGCGCGGCGGGAAGTTCACCACCGCAGCCACCTTCTTGCCGACCAATCCGGTCGGATCATAATGCACGGTGAGTTGAGCCGAACTGCGCTTCACGCCAATTTCCGGCCCGAAATCGATTTTGATCTTGATCGCCGGTTTGCGCGCTTCCGGATACGGCTCTGCCTCGACGATGGTGCCGACACGGATATCGACCTTCATGAAATCGTCGTAGGTGATCAGCGGCGACGGCGCAGTGGTTTCCGACACGGACAGTCTCTCGAAAGGCGGATTGATACCGTCCTCCCTTGGCCTGCCATGAGCCGTCTTGTCAAATGCTGGTGCTGGGCGTGTCGTGCGGACGCGGCGTATCGGCGGCATGATCGTCCGTCCGTCTGCGCCGCGAGGCCAGCGAACCGATCGCGTCGGCAATACGGCCAAGCCCGGCTTTCACATCGGAGATATTGGTCAGCGTGCGCTCGCCGCGCCTCAGTCGGCGATCCAGGGCGGCCATCGTGCGGGCAAGACCCGGATCATCATCCTTCAGCCAGGTGCGCAGGACCGATGCATAGAGCCCGGCCAAACCGCTGACCTTGAGCCCGCCAGTCACACCGCTGGTATCGACGCCAGCTGCCTGAAGCATCCAATGCTGCGACGCCAGCGCGCTGCGCAGCATGGCGGGATCAGGCGTCGGTGAGCTATCGGCAATGGATTGGATCGCTGGCTTGTAAGGCGCCAGCACATCGAACCGCGTCATGACGATCTCGAAGATGGCGTCGCGGGCGCTCATTTCATGCTCGCGCTTGGGCGCGCGGCGCAGCACCTCATCATCGACCGAGCGTGAGAACGCGGCCAGGATCTCCGACTTGCTAGAAAACTCGTGCTTGATATCGACCAGCGTCAGCCCGATCGACTCGGCGATGTCCAGAAGCGTCCCATCTTGCCAGGACCGCTCGCCGGCGAGCTTCATGGCCGCCGCAATGATACGTCCGCGCAACGTCGATTGATCGATCATCATGGAAGTCTCCGTAGCGGTCGTCTGCCGTAACGGAGAAATAGGCGTGCGCGCCGGCAATTGAAAGGCCGGCGCGACATCGCGCAGGAGTTAGCCGCCGCTCAGTTCGCGGCCGCGCCGTTCGG
>JAEZBU010000294.1 GCA_023426855.1 Pseudomonadota bacterium
CCGCCTCGGTCTTCAGATCAAGGCGCTGATCGAGCAGATGCGTGAGCAGGTCCAGAACATCGAGTAAGCTCGTGACCGTCGAGACGCCCACAATCGATCGCCGCGGCATCATGCTGGTGCTGTCCTCCCCGTCGGGTGCCGGCAAGACCACGCTGGCGCGGCGGCTGCTGGCTGCGGAAACGGACATCGAGCTGTCGGTCTCGGTCACGACGCGCCAGCCCCGCAACGGCGAGGTCAACGGCAAGGACTACTGGTTCATCAGCGAGAGCGAGTTCAGACGCTTGAGCGAATCCGGTGAGTTGCTCGAATGGGCGAAGGTGTTCGACAACTATTACGGCACGCCGCGTGCCGCCGTTGAGAAGGCACTCGCCTCCGGCCGTGACGTGCTGTTCGATATCGACTGGCAAGGTGCTCAGCAGCTCACCGAGAAGGCCGCTCAGGATCTCGTCCGGGTGTTCATTCTGCCGCCGTCGGGAGAGATCCTTGAGACACGCCTGAAGTCGCGGGCGCAGGATCACCCCGACACGGTGAAGCGCCGCATGGCGGATGCCAGCGCCGAGATCAGTCACTGGGCGGAGTACGATTACGTGCTGATCAATGCCGACCTGGAGACGAGCGTGGCAGGCCTGCGTGCCATCCTGTCGGCCGAACGCCTGCGCCGGGAGCGTTTGCTGGGTTTGAGCGCGTTCGTGCGCGAGATGCAGAAAGCGCTTTAGGGCATTTCCGATTTAGGTCGAATGTTGTCCCGTCCTGGTCATCCCGGGCCATGTGCCCGGGATCCATCTCTCGGCTGGCGTCGACACGTGCGGTTGGATAGATCCCGGTGACAAGCACCGGGATGACAACTGTGGCCCGGTTGACGTCTCCGTTTCCATCTGAATCGGAAGGACTCTAGGCGCGAAGTCGTCGATTGCTTTCCCGATACCATGTCATCCCGGGTGTGATGGTCGGGATGCAGGTTTTCGCCAGGTTCTCAGTCAAGCCGATGCGTGGATCCCGGCGACAAGCGCCGGGATAACGATCAAGGTGGACTGCCAGCCGTGCTGCCTGTTCAGATCTTCTGATTGTACTCGCCGACTTCGGGCATCTCGGCCAGCACGGCGTCGATGTCGGCGAAGATGGCGCGCATGTTGGCCTCCGATGTCGGGCTTTCCACCACGACGACCAGTTCCGGCTTGTTGGACGAAGCGCGCAGCAGGCCCCAGGTGCCATCCTCCAGCACGACGCGAACACCGTTGACGGTGATCAGCTCGGCGATCCGCTGGCCGGCCACCGGCGTGCCTGACGCCTGCAGGTTCTGGAAGTGCGCGACGACGCGATCGACGATGCCGTACTTGGTTTCGTCGGCGCAGTGCGGTGACATGGTCGGTGACTGCCAGGTCTTGGGCAGCGCGTTCTTCAAATCAGCCAGCGTCTTGTCCGGCGCGCGCTCCAGCATATCGCAGACCGCAAGAGCCGCGACGAGGCCGTCGTCGTAACCGCGGCCGAGCGGCGGATTGAAGAAGAAGTGGCCTGACTTCTCGAAACCGACCAGCGCTTTGGTCTCGAAGCTGAAGCGCTTCATGTAGGAGTGGCCGGTTTTCCAATAAGTCGTGCTGGCGCCGTTGGCGCGCAGGACCGGATCGGTCATGAACAGGCCGGTCGACTTCACGTCGGCGACGAAACGCGCCTCCGGATGCAGCGCCGAAATATCCCGCGCCAGCATCACGCCGACCTTGTCGGCGAAGATCTCATCGCCGGTGTTGTCGACGACGCCGCAGCGGTCGCCGTCGCCATCGAAGCCAAAACCGACGTCGGCGCTATGTTCGCGCACCGCATCGGCGATGGCGTGCAGCATCTTCATGTCTTCCGGGTTCGGATTATAGCGCGGGAAGGTGTAATCAAGCGTCGCGTCGAGCGGGATGACTTCCAGGCCGCAGGCTTCCAGAACCTGCGGCGCGAAAGCGCCCGCGGTGCCGTTGCCGCAAGCCGCCACCACGCGCAGCTTGCGCTGCAGCTTCGGCCGATCGGTCAGATCGCGCATATAGCGCTCGGCGATGTCGGGCACGAAAATGTAACGGCCGCCGACGCGGGATTCGAACTTGCCGCCGAGCACGATTTCCTTGAGCTGGGTCATCTCGTCCGGACCGAAGGTCAGTGGGCGGTTCATGCCCATCTTGATGCCGGTCCAGCCGTTGTCGTTGTGGCTGGCGGTGACCATGGCCACGCCTTCCACTTCCAGCTCGAACTGGGCGAAGTAGGCCATCGGTGACAGCGCCAGGCCGATGTCGTGCACCTCCGCGCCGCCGGCCAGCAGACCCGCTATGAGGGCCTGCTTCACGGATGCCGAGTACCAGCGGTAGTCATGGCCGACCACGAAGCGCTTGGGGACGCCGCGTTCCGCGAACAGGGTCGCCAGTCCCAGGCCGATCGTATTCAGGCCCATCAGGTTGATTTCGTTGGGATACAACCAGCGCGCGTCGTATTCGCGGAAGCCGGTCGGCTTGACCAGCGGCAGGCGCTCGAAATCCGCCGTGTTCGGCTTCAGATCGGCACGCGGAGTAGGCAGCATGAGTTGACCCTCTAAAAGTCGCACGTCAAATGGGATGATAAGGAGAAACTAGGAAAGCTGTATGGCCGGCGTCGAATCGCGCATGGCCACTGTTAAAGCCTGCATTATGGGCAACCGCGTGACGAAGCGCTATTCCTGCAGAACGAGCACGCCATTGCTCATCTCGGCGCGGCCGAGCCTTCCAATGAACGTCATACCGAGCAGGGTGGTTCCCATGCGGCCGGGCTCGCTGACCGCGGCTTCGACGTCATGCAGCGTGATATCGCCGATGCTAACGCTGTCCAGCGTGACGGGCGCGAACTTGGCGATGCCGTTGGCGGTACGAACGCGGGCCGTGAAATCGCTTGGGCGGACGAAGATTCCCGCGCGCTCAGCGTCCTCATAACTCAGCGCCACCATGGAGGCGCCGGTATCGACCAGCACCGAAATGGGGCGATTGTTGATGCGCGCATTGGCAACGAAATGTCCGCGGGGGCCCGCCTTCAAGGTCACCATGCCGGAGGCGGCGCTGGTGTCGGCTGGCGAGGCTGATCCGTGGTCGGCGAGGGCGATCGCTTCATCGGTGGAATGGCCGAGGGCGTAGGCAACGCCCGCCTTCAGATCGTCAAACCAGATAATGCCGCCGATGGCTATGCAAGCCAATCCTAGCCAGTTCGCGGCTTCTTTCAGCGCGTGCCTCAAGCCGGACGACAGACGCATCACACGGTCGTTCCCGAGAAGGGCGGACGAGCGCGTTCGGAGGGGTGGCGCTCAGCCTAGCTGCGAAATGTCAGAAATTCCCCCGAGAACTCATATGAGCGCAGTCGCCTTAAGAAATTCATACCGAGCAGGCTCTCGTTGAGCACACCGGGCTGGGCGACCAGCGCATCCACAGCATCCAGGCGGATCGGTCCTATGCTGACTTCGCGCAGCCGCACCGGGGCGGTGTAGGCCGTGCCGTTTGCGGTTTGGACGGGAACGGAATAGTTGAGCTTGTCGAGATCGACGCCGGCGAGCCGGGCATCGGCGGGTCGCAAAACCACCGTTGAGGCGCCAGTATCGACCAGCATCGCCACGCTGGCGCCGTTGACCTGGGTGCGCACCGAGAAATGGCCGTCGGGGCGGCGGCGGACACGAACCGACTGCTCGCCGCGCTGGTTGCTTTCCACCGTGACGCTTTCACCCGGCGGCAGCAACTCGCCGGCGACCCGGCGGGCGACATAGGTCACCTCGTCGCGAAAGCTGTAGGCGGCGATCAACGCGAAACCGATCAGCACCCAGACCGCGATGTCTTTCAGAGCCTGCCCGCCGCGCCCACGATAATCGCCGGTAAGGGATGCCGCGAAGTAGATCAACAGCGAACCGCCGGCGATGATCGCGGCGAGGGTGCCCGCATCGAGGCCGGCGATCATGCCCTGGTCGCCGAGCAGCATCAGCAATCCGCCGCCGATGGCCAGTATGAGAAGCAGGAACCACAGCATGGGCTTACCCCGCCTTCTGGCGCTGCTGCCGGGCTGGCAGCTTGCTCATGATCCGTCGGCGTTCGTCATCGGTGAGGCTCGCCCACTGGCCGATCTCGGCAAGTGTGCGATGGCATCCCGCGCATAGGCCGCTTTCGGGATCAATCACGCAGACGTTAATGCACGGGCTTTCCAAGCGCTCTTCGCCCCCCGGAATCTATCCAACGATTAGCAGCAAATTTAGGCGTCGGACGGCCGGCGCACAATGAGGCCAATCAGTCTGGCTGGGGGGAGGCGTCGTCTGGCGTGGCGTTACTGGACGGTGGCGGCGTGGGGGATCGGCGGCGGCGTGGATTTCAGGCGCGCCGGACGGCCCATGCGGGGCGGGATTGGCCCGGGCCGCCAGAAGCGCTCACGGCCCAACTGATGCGCGGGTTGCAGCACACGCTTGCGCGGCAGGCGGATGATCGCTTCGGTGCCTTTGCGCAATTCGGAACGCAGCTCAAATGCCCCACCGTGGAGGTCGATCAAGCTCTGGACGATCGGCAGACCGAGGCCAGTGCCGCCTTCTGCCGTTTGCAGAGCGAGGGATCCCTGGCCGAATGCCTGCAACACTTTGGGGATTTCTTCTTTTGGGATGCCCGGGCCGGTATCTCGCACGCTGATGAACTGTCCGCCTTCCGACGTCGAGCCGATGGTCAGGATGATGTTGCCGCTGCGGGGAGTGAATTTCAGGGCATTGGAGAGCAGGTTGAGACAGATCTGGCGGATGGCACGTTCGTCCGCCCAGACCTGGGGCAGGTCCGGCTCGAACCGCTCCGCGATCTCTTGCCCCTTGTTCTCCGCGCGCAGTTTCAGCAACCGGTGGCAGTCCTCGACGACATCGGAAAGCTGAATTGCCTCTTCGTGCAGGTCATAGCGGCCGGCTTCGATGCGGGAGAGATCGAGGATTTCGTTGATCAGCTTGAGCAGATGAGCGCCGCTCTGGTGAATGTTCTCCGCGTAGTCCTTATAGGTCGGATTGTTGATCGGCCCCATGATCTCGGCCTTCATGACCTCGGAGAAGCCGAGGATGGCGTTGAGCGGCGTGCGCAGCTCGTGGCTCATGGTGGCGAGAAAGCGCGACTTGGCGAGATTGGCGGACTCCGCGCGGCGGCGCGCTTCATCGGAGATCGCCTTGGCTTCCTCCAGCTCGGCGATCAGTGAGTCCTTTTGTGCCCGGTACTCCAGCATCGCCACTGTGGTGGACTGCAGGCCCTTGGCCAGGAGAATGAAATAGACGTGCACGCCAACCGCCATCATGGCGAGCGCGAGATAGAAGAAGTCATCCAGCAACAGCAGGCGGGCGACGACGACGACGGTCATCGGTATCGTGCCGACGTAGAAGATCGCCATCACATTCGACGCGAAGGTCATGCGGATCGCCAGCACGACGATCAGCGATGCGAAGATGAAGACGTGCGATGAGAACAGATAGCCCTGGGAAATCGTGTCTTCGGCATTGATGCCGACGACAGCAAAGCCCGCCCAGGCGAAGCCATTGATGGCTTCAGCGATGATGAGGCGGCGGCGCCAGAGCTGCGATGTGGCTTCGGATGCCGGCGTATGCAGGAAGCGGCGACAGCACTCCAGCAGAACGACCTTCGCGGCGATGACCAGGGACAGCCACAGGATGGCTTGGGTCCACGGCGCCCAGAACATCGACGCCAGAGAGAACAGCCCGGCCAGGATCAGGATCGTCGGCTGCGCAGACAACTCATTGCGCGCGAACATGGTCAGCAGTTCATGCTGGAAATCAGGCTGTTCAGGCGCTGCGGTCAGCCGTTCGCGGGTCTCGCGCATGCGCGCATCCCCCGAACGAGCTGTTGGGTGCCCCTGACCCGGCTGGACGATTGACTTGACCGACATCGAGCTCGCCATGAAAACCGCTTTGCCATGACACCGGGATGGCGGTGCCTGGCTCGCGCAATGACCGCTATCCAGAAGTTAAGGCCCCAAGTCTTCTCCCAAGTTGCTAATTTCCCGTTTACCGGAAAGAATTTGGTGAAACATTCCGTAAGCGCCACGTTTTCCTTTGGGTGCCGCATCAAGTAGCTGAAAGAATAGATGTTTTGTCGAATCTGGGACGTCGCGGTTCGGTGCTGCGGCGTCTTGCAAGGAGGCCATGAGTGAAAATCATCGAGCAGCCACGCGCGCCAAATCCGCGCAGGGTACGGATCTTTTTGGCGGAGAAGGGGATCGACGTCACCTTCGAGGCCATTGAGCTGAACAAGCAGGAGCATCGCCGGTCAGAGTTCACGGCGCTCAATCCGTTACAGCAGGTGCCAGTGTTGGTGCTGGATGACGGTACGGCGATATCCGAGAGCATCGCCATATGCCGCTATTTCGAGGAGATGCAGCCCGAGCCCGCCTTGTTTGGCCGTACGCCGCTGCAGCGCACACTCGTGGAGATGTGGCAACGGCGGATGGAGCAGGGCCTGCTGTATCCAATCGGGCAGTGTTTCCGGCACACACATCCCGCGATGGTGGCGATGGAACAGCCCCAGATCGGGGAATGGGCTGAGGTCAATCGCGGCCGCGCGATCACCATGCTGAATGTCCTCGACAGCCAGCTCGGGAAGTACCGTTACGTCGCAGGGGATGACTATTCGATTGCTGATATTACGGCGTTCGTTGCGGTGGAGTTCATGAAGCCGGCGCGGATCGATCGGCCGGCCGAACTCGCCCATCTCGATCGCTGGTATCGCGAAATGGTGGCACGGCCCAGCGCCAAGGCCGGTTTTGCCTGAAGCCGCCTTCAAGTCCAGCGGTGATGGCAGCGTCACAGGAGCGGCTTGGGAGCCAATGCCTGAACCTCGCAGCGCGCGGCAATCCTCACGGCGGAACGCTGAAGCGAACTTGCAGCGCTTGGTGCGGCAGATCAACTGTTGCCGCCTGTGCCGCGACGCACCGCTGGGCCGGCCGTTGCCGCATGAGCCGCGCCCAGTTCTACGCGTCAGTGCGACGGCCAGGATCGCGGTTTGTGGCCAGGCGCCGGGCACGCGGGTGCATGCCTCCGGTGTGCCGTTCACCGATCCCTCCGGTGAGCGGCTGCGGGCGTGGATGGGCGTAACGCCGGACGAATTCTACGACGTCACGCGGGTGGCGGTGGTGCCGATGGGGTTTTGCTTTCCGGGGCTCGACGCCAAGGGCGGGGATCTCCCGCCGCGCCGGGAGTGCGCGTCTGCGTGGCGTGACGATGTTTTCGCCCACCTGCGTTCGGTCGAGCTTGTGCTGCTGGTGGGGCAGTACGCGCTGCGATGGCATTTGGGCAAACGCGCGCAGGGTAATCTGACGGCCACGGTTCAGGATTGGCGCGCGATCGTCGCCGAGAGCCAGGGGCCGGTGATGGTGCCGCTGCCGCATCCTTCCTGGCGCAACAATGTCTGGCTGAAGGCCAATTCCTGGTTCGAGCATGATTTGCTGCCGGATCTTCGCGGCCGTGTGCGGCGAGCACTTGAAGTGGGGCCGGCTGCGAAATCGGTCCAGCCATGACTGCTCTCGCATCGCATTGCGCGGTGCAGGCACATGGCGGTTGCGTTGCCCGGCAACTCCCCGTATTGAGGGGAGAGGAATTTAATTCCGATATTTCGGCGGATGTCCCGATGTGACGATAGTCGCGTTTATTAAATTCCGTAATATAGAAATGAAATTCCAGAGATAGCGCTCATGCTCGACCGGATGGACATCAAGATCCTGCGCATACTCCAGCAGGACTGCACGCGCCCTGTGGCGGAGGTCGGCAAGGAAGTCGGCCTGTCCACCACGCCGTGCTGGCGGCGCATCCAGAAGATGGAAGAGGCTGGCATCATCCAGCGCCGCGTCGCCGTGCTGGACCCGCGCAAGGTCGAGGCGAGCGTTACCGTGTTCGTGTCGATCACGGCCAGCCAGCATTCCCTGGCGTGGCTGGAGAAGTTTCACCAGGTGATTGTGGAATTCCCCGAAGTGGTCGAGTTCTATCGCATGAGCGGGCAGGTCGATTATCTGTTGCGCGTCGTGGTGCCGGACATCGCCGCCTATGATGCCTTCTATAAGAAGCTCATCAGCAAGATCGAGATTTCCAACGTGTCGTCTGCCTTCGCGATGGAGCAGATCAAGTACACGACGGCCCTGCCGCTGAGTTATGCAGAGCAGGCTGCGGCCACGGAACGTGGCGCTGACTGACGGTCCGTGTTTGCCTTACATATCGCGGATGTGGAAAGTCCACACCGTGCGGTGTTTTGCGCGCGTGCTTTGCCACGGCGGGCGGGGTGTATTCCATTTTCAGGAACATCTATATTCATTTTAATGAAAAGCTGTTGAGCCCTGCGGCTCGAAATGGCAGTCTCGCCGGCCGGAACACGTCGTGTTGATCCGCGATACGTGATTGGCGCACCGGCCCGTCGAGAGGTCGTCCGCAGAGGGGAAGATACAGGCTCATGCCGACTGGCGAACCCAACATTGCCCTGTCCGCGCCGTCTGCCGATGAGATCAAGACGACGACCTGCTACATGTGCGCCTGCCGTTGCGGCATCAAGGTGCACCTGAAGAACGGTAAGGTCCGCTACATCGAGGGCAATCGCGATCATCCGGTGAACAAGGGTGTGCTGTGCGGCAAGGGCTCTGCCGGCATCATGCAGCATTATTCGCCGGCGCGGCTGCAAGCACCCATGAAGCGCGTCGGTCCGCGCGGTTCCGGTGAGTTTGTCGAGATCTCCTGGGATGAAGCGCTGGATATCGCCACCGGCTGGCTCGGTGATGTGCGCAAGGACGATCCACGCAAGTTCGCTCTGTTCACTGGCCGCGACCAGTCGCAGGCGCTGACAGGGTGGTTCGCGCAGCAGTACGGCACGCCGAACTTCGCTGCGCATGGCGGCTTCTGCTCGGTCAACATGGCGGCCGCTGGGCTTTACACGTTCGGCGGCTCGTTCTGGGAGTTCGGCGAGCCGGACTGGGACCGCACCGAATACTTTATGCTGTTTGGCGTCGCCGAGGATCACGCCTCCAATCCGATCAAGACGGCGCTGGGCAAGCTCAAGGCGCGCGGCGTCAAGATCGTCGCCATCAATCCAGTCCGCACCGGCTACAACGCCATCGCCGACGAGTGGGTCGGCATTCGTCCCGGTACGGATGGCATGCTGGTGGCGGCGCTGATTCATGAGCTGCTCAGGACGCAGAAGATCGATCTCGATTATCTCGTCCGCTACACCAATGCGCCGTGGCTGGTGATCCGCGATCCGGGCGCCGCCGATGACGGCCTGATCGCGCGTGGCGAGAACGGCAAGCCGCTGGCGTTCGACAAGGCGACGAACGCATTGGTTGATGCCAGCCGCGTTGATATCAGCCCCGCGATGGTTGGCCGTTTCACGCTACCTGATGGCCGCGAGGCGGTTCCCTCGTTTACGCTGATCGCCGAGCGCTATCTGTCAAACGAATACAGCCCCGAGAAGGCCGCGGCAGCGACAGGCGTTCCGGTCGAGACCATTCGCCGGCTTGCCGCCGAACTGGCGCACGCCGCCTTCGAAAAACAGATCACGCTCAATGTGCCGTGGACCGATTGGGCCGGCCGCCGCCATGAGACAATGACCGGCCGACCGGTCGCCATGCACGCCATGCGCGGGATCTCGGCGCATTCCAACGGTTTCCACACCTGCCGCCTGATCCATGTGCTGCAGATCCTGCTCGGTTCGATCGATTGCCCGGGCGGGTTCCGCTACAAGCCGCCGTTCCCACGCCCGACACCGCCGCCGAACCGGCCGGCCGGCAAACTCGCCAGCATTAAGCCCGGCACGCCGCTGCCCGGTGCGCCGCTGGGCTTCCCGCAAGGTCCCGAGGATCTGCTGGTCGATTCCGAGGGCGCGCCAGTGCGCATCGACAAGGCCTATTCATGGGATGCGCCGGTCGCCGCGCACGGCCTGATGCACATGGTGATCACCAACGCCGCCAAGGGTGATCCGTACCCGGTCGACCTGCTGTTCATGTACATGGCCAACATGAGCTGGAACTCGTCGATGAACGTTCCGGCGGTGATGAACTATCTCACGGAAAAGG
>JAEZBU010000296.1 GCA_023426855.1 Pseudomonadota bacterium
CCGCCAGAATTTCCCCCCGCGCCAAAACGGTGATGAAGTCCGACAGATCGGACACGACCGACAGATTGTGCTCGACCATCAGCACCGTACGGTTCGCCGCGACGCGGCGGATCAATGCGGAAATGCGGCCGATGTCCTCGCGCCCCATGCCGGCCATCGGTTCGTCGAGCAGCAGCATCTCGGGATCGAGCGCCAGCGTCGTCGCGATTTCCAGGGCGCGCTTGCGACCGTAGGGCAGCTCCACCGCCTGCAGATGCGCGTAGGCGCCGAGCCCGACATCTTCCAAAAGCTTCAGCGCTTCGTCATTGAGGACATTCAGCGATTTTTCCGACTGCCAGAAATAGAACGACGTTCCGAGTTTGCGCTGGAGTGCAATGCGAATGTTTTCCAACAGCGTAAGATGCGGAAACGTTGCCGAAATCTGGAAACTGCGCACCAAACCAAGCCGGGCGATATCTGCCGGCTTCAGGTTCGTGATGTCCTGGCCGTTATATCGGATCGTGCCGGTTGAGGGTGGAATGAACTTGGTGATCAGGTTGAAGCACGTTGTCTTGCCGGCACCATTCGGGCCGATAAGCGCATGGATCGTGCCGCGCTTGACCTTCAGATTGACGTTCTTGACCGCCCAAAGCCCTTTGAAGTTCTTTGAAATATCGGTCGTTTCGATAATGTAATCGATGGTCATGCGGGGGCGACGGCCCTGTTCCCAGCTTTAGGTTTCCTCAACCGCGTTGACCGCGAATTTTTCCGTATTGTGCATTGCAAGTTAGTCGGAGGCAATAGCGGCTCGTCGCCGACATCGCTATCCGACTATTGTTTAGTTTGTTTTTTGAGACTTTTGGTTTTGGCCAGCGGTTCAGGCTTTGGCGGCCGGATCCGCTACGTTTCTATGTCGCGATGCAACAAGCGCAGCGGTAAATATCAGCGCCTGAACGATCACGATCGTTGGGCCAGTAGCGCCGTCGATGTGGAAGCTGATCAAGACACCGGTCACGCTGGCACCTATTGCGACAGCGCACGCAATGAGCATCATCTTCTCGAACCGGTTAGACAGAAGATAGGCCGTCGCACCCGGTCCGACGAGCATGGCCACAACCAGAATGATGCCGACGGCTTTCAGCGACGCAACAATCGCGAGCGACAGCAAAGCCAGCAATCCGTAATGCAACGCCCGCACGGGCAGGCCAAGCGCCCGGGCGTGCTGTTGATCGAAGCAATACACCAGCAGATCGCGGCGAAAAACCAGGACGGCCAGAAGCACGCCCAGCGTGATCACGATGGTCTCGACGAGTTCACTGTTGGTCACGCCGAGCAGGTTGCCGAACAGCACGTGTGTGAGGTGCTGTTCGGTATCGACCTTGGTAAACAGCACCAGACCAAGTCCGAACATCCCGGCGAACACGATGCCCATCACCGTGTCCTCTCGAATGCGACTGTTCTCCTTCAGATAACCAGTGAGTGTCGCGCAGGTGAGACCAGCGGCAAATGCGCCAACAGACAGCGGCAGACCTAGAACGAAGGCCAGAACAATTCCCGGCAACACGGCATGCGAAATGGCGTCGCCCATCAGCGACCACCCTTTCAGCACCAGATAGCAGGACAGCACCGCCGAGACCGCGCCAACCAAAACCGCGACCAGCAGCGCGCGCAGCATGAACGGGTAACTCAGCGGTACAGTGAAGAACTCGACCAGCGCCATCATGGCAGAGCATCTCCACCGGCTTGCGACTTGCGTCGCTGGGCGAGAATGCCGTGCTTAGGCGCGAACACGAACGCCGTCAGGAACACCAGCGTTTGCAGTGTCACAATGACGCCGCCCGTAGATCCATCCAAAAAGTAGCTGATGTAGGTCCCGACCGCGCTGGTCGTCGCGCCGATGGCAACGCTCAGAGCGATGAGCTGGCCAAAGCGATCAGTGAGCAGATAGGCCGTCGCGCCCGGCGTGATGACCATGGCAATGACCAGCGCCGCACCGACGGTTTGCAGCGCCGTCACCGCCGATGCGCTGAGCAGCGTGAAGAACAATGCCTTCAGCAGCGTCGGATTGAGGCCGATCGTGCGGGCGTGGCTTTCGTCGAAAAAGACGACCATCAGATCCTTCCAGACCACGAGCAGGATCAGGAAAGCGATGCCGGCAACGACGATGACTTGCATGGCATCTTCGTCCGCGATGCCGAGGATATTGCCGAGCACGATCGTCTGCACGCTCACCGATGTCGGCCAGATCGAGACGATCAGCAGCCCGGCCGCAAAGAAAGCCGTGAAGACCACGCCGATAACGGCGTCCTCCTTCAGTTTGGTGATGTGCTTGATGCCCCACATGCCGAGCGCGGCAATGAGGCCAGCGAAGAATGCGCCGGCCGCATACGGCAGATTGAGCAGATAGGCGATTGCAACGCCGGGCACGACGGCATGGGCCAGCGCATCGCCCATCAGCGACCAGCCCTTCAGCATCAGATAAGCGGAGAGAAACGCGCAAAGCCCGCCAACCAGTGCGCTGACCCAAATGGCGCGGATCATGTAGTTGTATTCAAACGGAACGAGCAGCTCGCTCATCGTCAGCGATCCTCATCCGCCTGTGTATCGGCGACATCGCGGCGGCTGCCATCGTAAAACACGACCGGGCGCTCGTCGTCGGACAGTACAGTCAGCGTACGGCGATCGTCGTCCTCGTGCAGATCGGGACCTGCCAGTTGGAAATGCCGCAGCACGCCGCCGAAGGCGCGCTCGAGGTTCGCCTGCGTGAATGTCTCGGCGGTCGGCCCCGCTGCCAGCACCGTACGATTGAGCAGCACGACCTGATCGCAAAATTCCGGCACGCTGCCGAGATTGTGCGTCGAGACGAGCATGAGGTGACCGGATTCTTTCAGCTCGCGCAGCAAGTCGACGATGGCCGTTTCTGTTTTGACGTCGACGCCGGTGAACGGCTCATCGAGCAGGATGATCTTGGCGCCCTGCGCCAGGGCGCGCGCCAGGAACACCCTCTTGCGCTGGCCACCACTCAACTCGCCGATCTGTCGTTTGCGGAAATCGACCATGGCGACCCGCTCCAGCGCTTCGGTGACGCGCCGGCGGTCCTCAGGATAAGGAATGCGCAGCAGGCCCATATGCCCGTAGCGCCCCATCATCACGACATCTTCCACCAGAACCGGGAAGTTCCAGTCGACCTCTTCGCTTTGAGGAACGTAAGCGACCGTCTTCCGTTTGAGCGCCTCCGACACGCTCAATCCGCAGATGCGCACTTCGCCCGAGGACGGCCGCACGAACCCCATGATTGCCTTGAACAGGGTCGACTTACCGCTGCCGTTGACGCCAACCAATCCGCAAATAGTGCCGGGGCCCAACCGGAACCCAGCGCCGCGCAATGCCGTATGTCCGTTCGGATAAGTAACCGTTACGTCACGAACATCGAGACTGGCGACGAGGCCGGGGGATGCTTCCGGGTTGGCTGGCGCGAGCATGGCTGGTTCAGGCCCCAAAACCGTTGGCGATGGTTGCAACCGTGACTTCAAGAAGCTTGAGGTACGTCGGCACCGGACCGCGGTCGTCGCTCAGCGAGTCGACGTACAGCACACCGCCGTATCGCGCGCCGGTTTCGCTTGCGACCTGCCGCGCCGGCTTGTCCGAAATGGTGCTTTCACTGAACACCACCGGGATCTTGTTCTTGCGCACCTGATCGATCACCCGGCGTACCTGCTGGGGCGTGCCCTGCTGATCCGCATTGATTGGCCAGAGGTACAGCTCTCGCAGACCGTAATCGCGCGCGAGATAGCTGAACGCGCCCTCGCTCGTCACCAGCCACCGCTTTTGATCGTTCAGCGAAGCGAGTTTGTCGCGCAGCGGACTATCGACGACCTTGATTTGCTCAGCGTAGGCCTCGGCATTGCGGCGATAGGTTTCGGCATTTGCCGGATCATGCTCACTCAACGCCTTGCGGATATTCTCGACATAGATCAGCGCGTTTGCCGGTGACATCCAGGCGTGCGGGTTGGGCTTGCCGGTATAGGGCCCTTCCCTGATGCCCATCGGCTCTACGCGGTCCGTAACGATCACGCTCGGGACACCCCTCACGTTCTCGAAAAAGCGCTCGAACCAGCGTTCGAGGTTCATGCCGTTCCACAGTACGAGATCGGCGGACTGCGCCTTCACAATGTCCAACGGTGTGGGCTGGTAATCGTGGATCTCCGCGCCCGGCTTGGTGATGCTCTCGACGATCGCGGCCGTGCCTGCAACGTTCTGGGCAATATCCTGGATGACCGTGAATGTCGTCACCACGCGCAACGGCTTGCCGCCGCGATCGTTCACAGGCACCGCTGGCGTTTGGGCGAACGCCTGAGCCAGCATCAGAAGGGACACACTCATGACGGTGGCCGACCACAACAACAACCGCTGCCCTATGGATAGATCCCCACCATGCGGGCCGCTGGCACGACCAAACCGACGCTGTCCCGACCTCGCCACCAACCGGCTCTCCTTCTCTTGTTGCAACTCATTCTCAACTGCAACAAAGATGAGCCTGTGGATTGCTGTTGTCAATGGCCTCCGATGAGCCGGTTAATTCGCCGTTGAGTTACCATCGGGCGAGCGCCGCCCACGCCGAGGCGCTGCCGCACGGCATAATGCGCATGGCAAATCGCCCGCGGATTTCTCCGCGGGCGATGCATTCACAGCGATTGGCACAGGAATTGGACTTATCCGTTAGCGACGAAAGGCAATCAGCCTACTGCTTGCTCACAGCGCGCGTTGAGGTCAGAAAGCCTACGGCTCAGCGCTTCTGCGACCGCCAGCCGCTCACACATGGCATTCAACCGCTCAGCTTGTGCCATTTCCTCCGCCGGCCGGTTCTCCCGGGCGTCGAGCAGCTCCTTGGCGCGGTTGATGAAGCCTTCGCTCTGCTTGCGCAAAGCCTCGATCACTGCGACGGAAATCGCCGTCGAGCGTTCTGACATCACCGAAACCCGGCGCTGCAGCTCACCTGTGGCCAACCTTGTCACTTCGTCGATGGCAGGCATCAGATCCTGAACCAGAAGGCGTTCCAGCTCGCTGGCATGCTCCACCGGCAGTTTGCTACGTGCCCAGCCGACCAGCGGGCCGGATGCGCCGAGATCAATCGTGATCGTATCGCCGATCGGCGCCGAAACCGGGGTCGCCGCCTGCACGGTATCAGATGACAAAGCTGGAACTTCGGGGAGCGCAGCATCCGGATACAGCCGCAACATGGACTCGCGCAGCGCAGGAAAGACGTTGAACTCACTGGCGGCCAGCCGCGCCTCGGCTATTTCGTCGGCGCGGGCGACCTCTGCATCGACCAAATCCCGCAACGGCGTGCAATCGCAGCGCCAGCTCCGCTTTGCCCGGCCATCGGCAAAAGCCAGCACGAGGCTATCGCCTTCACGGCGCGCGTAACCGTCGAGGATGCTCGCCAGCTCCCGATAGAGATGGCTGCGTTGGGCCGTGACCACCTCGCCCATCAAATTCTGCAGACCGGCAAGCTTACGCTCGAGTTCCGAAGCCACGGCCTGAATGCGCGCCAGTTCACCTTGCACATGCTGCAGTTCGCGCTCGGACTCGGCGTTGACCTGCGTATCACTTTCGCTGGACGCGGCATGTTTCGCCATGTCCTCACGCACGCTGACCTCGTTGATCTGCGACAGCTCCGCAAAATAGGCGGCAATCTGCCGAACGAGGTGCGCGCTGTGACTCTGCTGAAGGACGCCGGTCAGAGTGCGGTGCAACTCGGGATATCCCGAACATGCAGATAGGGCGCGGGCGAGCTGGCTGCCTGACACATCATCCGAGGCGGCGCCATTGGGCTGACCTTTGACCTCGACCGGCCGCATCGCCCCCTTCTGCTTGGCGTATGCCAGCAGTCCCGGCGTCAGAACCTGACGGACATCGAGCGTTTCTGGCGCGAGAGCCTGATTAGCCCAGCGCGCGCTGCCGACAACCACCGGGATTTCGGTTGCCGGGAATTCGCGCGCCAGCGTCTGGCGAACGCGGGCAACGATATCGCGCGTCTCGCCGACCGTATCGCGAAGCTCGTCGATGTGATCGATAAATACGACCAGCCGCTCCTTGTGCAGCCCGCGCAAAATCCGCAACACCGCCAGATCCGTGGAACTCAGCGGCTGACGCGCACTGAGAACCATGACGTAGATATCGGCGGCTTCGATGTGGTGCCGGGTGATCTCATCGCGCACCAGGAAGGGATCGTTGATGCCCGGCATCGCGATCACGCTGACCGGGAAGCGGAACGGTCCGCCCTTGCAGTACACGTCGACCGAGCGGGTGATGTCGGCGAACTGGCCGGGGCCCTCTTCCACCGTCGCACCGCTCGAACCGGGGCTCAGATAACGGGCGAGAATGTCGTGAGAAGCGCTCTCGTGTGTGTGCTTGGCGCCTAGCAGACCTTGGAAGCCTTCGCCAAACCGCTGCTCTGCGCGCTGCTGCATGGCATCCAGGTGGCGACGCAGCAGGTCCGGCTCAAAGCCTGGCACAAGTTGTGTGGTCAATTCGCGAACGCGACCAGTTCCTGCCGCCAGCCGATGCCATTCGACGCCTTCGAACAGTTGAACCTCGGCGGCCACGCCCTCTGGCGCGGAAGCCAGGCCGAAGTGCAGGCGCGTCACCGCCGTGCTCCACGGGCTCACATGCTGCGGCAGCACATCCGGCTGCTCGACGAAGGCACCGATGAACGCACTCTGGCCGCTCTTCACCTGCCCGATCACCGCAATACGACAGACTTGGTTTTCCAGCACCCGCAGTGCATCGCGCACGAACGTGGCGCCGGGATCGGCCAGCAATCCAGCAAGCCTGTCGCCATGGCGCATCAGATCGGCGCGTATTTCCTCCAGCGCAGCACCGACCGGCTCCGGCTCAGGCGCCGCAACTGGAAAGCGGAGCGGTTCGGCACCGGCCTCGTTGGACGGCACCGGCTCTTTTTCAGGCGGCAGCGGCTGTTCGATCTCGACGGGAAGCGACTGCGGCAAGACGTGGATGTTCGTCATGAGATTCTGCCCCTCTTGGA